>JAATGA010000331.1 GCA_015654855.1 Rhodobacterales bacterium | reverse complement strand
TTCATCGCGGCCAGCAGCGCCGCATCTTCCTGCGCTCCGCCGGTCCAGGCCCATTCGCCATCGGTGAACAGCTCGAATTTCGACCCGTCCACATCGACCGAGACGGTCGAGCCGGGGGCGAAGGGATAGCCGCCGGTGAAGGAAACCTCGCCTCCCTTGCCGGGGCGATAGGTCACGAAAAGCTGGATGTCGCCGCGGCGCACCTGGACAGGCTTGCCATCCTTGGTGTTGACGGTTTCCTTCGGAACGGAGACGCCCCAGCATTCCTTGGGGCTGGCCTCGGTAAAGACGTTCCAGTCGGTCTTGACCGCGACGTTGTTGGTGGATTCCTGCGCCAGCGCCGTAGTCGCCGCCATGGCAAGGACCGCGCCGCCGAAGGCGTGTGCCAGAGTGGTTTTCATCGTGCCAGTCTCCGCTGTCTGATGCCTGTGCCCGCCGTCCGGGCCGCTTGGCTGCGACCATTTCCTGTGGCGTCGGACATTTCAACTCGATATGCCCCCTTTAACGCGAAAGACCTGTTGCGCGAAAGGCCCATGGGCAGGAAATCGCGCATAGTTGAGAGGAAAAGGCGATGTCGGCGGCGATTCCCATGGTCGAGCTATGGCGCGGCGGGCGCTTGGAAAGCGCCCACGCCGGGCACGCGGTCGTCTGCGGCCCGGGCGGCACGATCATCGAGGCCTGGGGGGATCCGGCGGTGGTGATCTTTCCCCGATCCTCGTGCAAGATGCTCCAGGCGCTGCCCATGGTCGAAAGCGGCGCCGCGGCGGGCCTGAGCGAGGCGCAGGTCGCGCTGTCCTGTGCCAGCCACCAGGGCGCGGCGCTGCACACCAGAATGGTCGCGCGTTGGCTGGCCGATCTGGGCCTCGGCGAGGCCGATCTGCGCTGCGGCGCGCACGAACCCTATGACCGGGACGAACGCGACCGCCTGATCCGCGCACATGAAAGGCCGTGCCAGTTCCACAACAACTGCTCGGGCAAGCACGCGGGCTTTGTGCATATGAACCGCCATATCGGCGGCGATGCGGAATATGTCGCCCCCGATCACCCGTTGCAGCGGGCGATTGCCCAGGCCTTCGACGAGGTGACGGGCGAGACCTCGCCCGGCTATGGCATCGACGGCTGTTCCGCGCCGAATTTCGCCACCAGCCTGCACGGGCTGGCCCGCGCCATGGCCGCCTTTGCGGGGGCGACGGGCGAGGGCGATGCGCGCGACCGGGCGATGTTCCGGCTGACCCGCGCCATGGCGGCTTTCCCCGAACTTGTCGCGGGCGAGGGCCGGGCCTGCACCGAGTTGATGCGCGCCATGGGTGGCCGCGTCGCGATCAAGACCGGGGCCGAGGCGGTTTTCGTCGCCATCGTCCCCGAAAAGCGCCTCGGCGTCGCGGTGAAGATCGCCGATGGCGCCTCGCGCGCATCCGAAGCGGCGATCGCGGCGCTGCTGGTGCGGCTTGGGGTGCTGGACCGCGACCATCCGGCGACGCGCAAACGCCTGGATGCGCCGCAGGTCAACTGGCGCGGGCTGCGCACCGGCGAATTGCGGCTTTCCGCCGGTTTCGCCGGCGTCTGAGGCCGGGGGCGGCAGCCAAAGGTGAAAGGGACCCCGAAACGAAAGGGCCCTTGCCTCGCGGCAAGAGCCCGTTATCCGGGTCGGCACCGGCAGAGCGGACCGGGTGGGGGCTGAACGCCGCCCCGCCGGAGCTTTCCAAAGTCTGAATATCTCTCCGAAAGGCGGCGCTTTCACGCCATCACCAGGGAATTTTGACGATGCGGTCCACAGTGATGCGTTGGTGTGAACCTGTGGGCGCGAGCCCCGGACGGATGCGATTTGCCGGGCTTGATTTGATGTCGCTTCGGCGTAACACTCTTCTTATGACGGTGCAGACGCCGACCCCCTTTCCCCAGCCTGGACCCCTGCCCGAGCAGGTCCATTTCGACCGTCACGAACTTGGCACCATCCTGTCGCTCTACGGGCGGATGGTGGCGGCGGGCGAATGGCGGGACTACGGCATCTCGGCCCTGCGCGAGGTCGCGGTCTTCTCGGTCTTTCGCAGGACGGCGGAATATCCGCTCTATCGCATCGAGAAACGGCCGAAACTGCGCGCCCGGCAGGGGATCTACGCCGTCGTCGGCGCAGAGGGCCAGGTGCTGCGCCGCGGCCACGACCTGGCGGCGGTGCTGCGCGTGCTTGAGGCCAAGCGGATCCGGCCTGTCGACTGATCGGGCTCGATTTCCCCCGTCCGGCGGCCGGTTGCATCCGGCAACGTGCCCCATGCGCGCCCGTTTCCCGCTTATCCCGGGGCCGCCCGCGCCAGGGTCACAAGATTTCCGCGCGCGCCGGCCTTGCCGTTCCCCGCCCGGGGGCGAACCCCCTCAGCGCGGGCGACGGCGGGCGATGACGTCGCGGCTTTCCTGCGTGACAATGCGGGCGATGCAATCCTCGATGCCCTCATAGGTCACCGCCATGCGATAGCCGTTGGCATGGATCAGGCGGCCCGCGTCGACCACCATGGCGACATGGCCTCTCCAGAACATGAGATCGCCGGGCGCGGTTGCCTCGTCTTCCTCCAGCGCGCGACCGACCGACTGTTGCAGATCGCTGTCGCCCGGGCAGGCGATGCCGCAGGCAGTCAGCGCCGCCTGGACCATGCCGGAACAGTCGATCCCAGCGCGGCTGTTGCCGCCCCACAGGTAGGGGGTGCCAAGCAGGCTTTGCGCCACCTCGACCGGATCGTCGGCGGGATCGTCCAGCGCCCGCAGATGCACCGCCGGCACGAAGCCGTGGCTGGTGCGGGCGAACTTGCCGTCGATGTCGATCACATGCAGCCGGACCCCCAGAGAGATACCGGCGATCTCGGGCGCCTGGACCTTCGGCGCGGTGTAGAGGTGGCTGCCGGGGGCCGCGACCCAATGCGTGGGTTCGGTCGGGGCGCCGACCGCCGCCTCGGCCAGCCAGCCGCAATAGCCATCCTTCGCCGCCTGGACGAAGGCGTGGCCCGCGCGCCGGTCGATGACCGTCAGCGCCTCGCCCAGCAGGACCTGGCGGTCCCTCCCCTCGCCAGGGGCGGTGAGCAGATCGGCCAGGGGCAGCGCGACCTCGGCCGGCTCGCCTTCGGTGAACGCGGCGGCCTCGACCTGGCCGCGCGCGGATTCGAGCGCGACCTGGCCGGAAAACGGGGTGACGCGGCGGTCGGTCATACCGGCACCATCGCGGTGATCGCGTGCAGCAGCGCCCGCGCCCCCTGACCCGCGCCGCCTTTGGGCCGCGCCGGCAGGTCGGCGGGGGTGTGGCCATAGATGTCGAAATGGATGTAGCGCGGATTGCCCACGAACCGCCGCAGGAACAGCGCCGCCGTCACCGATCCGGCGAAACTGCCCGGCGGGCAGTTGTCCAGATCGGCGATCCCCGGCTCGATCAGGCTTTCGTAAGGCTCCCAGAACGGCAGGCGCCAGACCGGATCGAAGCCCGCGACCGCGCCCGCCTCCAGCGCGGCGGACAGATCGGGCGCATCTGTGTAATAGGGCGCGAGATCCGGCCCCACCGCCACCCGGGCCGAGCCGGTCAGCGTCGCCATGCTGACGATCAGATCCGCCGGCTCCTCATCTGCCCAGGCCAGCGCATCGGCCAGGATCAGCCGCCCCTCGGCATCGGTGTCGTTGACCTCGACCGTCAGGCCCTTGCGCGAGGTCAGGATGTCCTTTGGCCGTTGCGCGCTGCCCGAGATGGCGTTTTCCACCGCCGGAACGATGACCCGCAGCCGGACGGGCAGATCGAGGCGCATGATCATCAGCGCGAGGCCCATGACCGTGGCCGCGCCGCCCATATCCTTTTTCATCAGGGACATGCCGGCCGTGGCTTTGATATTCAGCCCGCCGGTATCGAAGCAGACGCCCTTGCCGACAAGGGTGATCGCCGGGCCGGTCGTGCCCCATTTCAGGTCCATGATCCGGGGCACGCGCGCGCTGGCGCGGCCGACTGCATGGACCATCGGAAAGTTCCGCGCGATCAGTTCCTCGCCCGCGACGACCCGGACCTTCGCGCCGAAGCCTTCGGCCAGCCGGGTGAAGGCCGCCTCCAGTTCCGCCGGGCCAAGGTCGGAGGCGGGGGTGTTGATCAGGTCGCGTGTCAGCCATTCGCCGTCGGCCATGGCGCGCAGGCGGGCGGCGTCGACACCTTCCGGCGCGACCAGACGCGGCTGCGGTTTCGCCGCCTTGCCCGGACGATAGCGGTCGAAGCGATACTGCGCCAAAAGCCAGCCGAGCGCCGCCTCCTCCCGCTCTGCCGGGGTCAGATCGCCGGTCAGAACCCAGTCGCCCGCCGGCAGCGCGGGCAGCACCTTCGCCAGCCCGAAGCGCAGCCGCGCCCGCGCCTGCGCCGTGCCAAGCCCCACAACCGCCCCCGCGACCCCGCCGGAGCCGGGCAGCAGCCGCACCTCGCCCAGGTCGGCGGCAAAGCCGGTGGCCCGCAGCCAGCCCCGGATCGCCACGTCCTGCCCTGCGATCCAGGCGTCGCGCGCTTCGGGGCGCAGGACATGCAGCGGCAGCACATCGGCGGAAGGGGGGGCGAAGTCCGGTGTCACGCTGACGCTCCATATCGGTCGGGGCCATACCGGCCGGGGCGGAGCCTAGGAGTGCGGCGGCGGGGTTTCAAGCGGTCGCGGTGCGACGGCGGACCTGGGCCGGGAAGGCGGCGATCTGTGCCTTCGCCGTCACATGTAACTTCGCACCAGGGCCGAGGACACCAGACTCCATCCGTCGGCGACGACGAAGAAGGCCAGCTTGAAGGGCAGCGAGACGATGCCGGGCGGGACCATCATCATCCCCATCGACATAAGCACCGCAGCGACCACGAGGTCGATGATCAGAAAGGGCAGAAAGATCAGGAAACCGATCTGAAAGGCCCGCGCGATTTCGGACAGCAGGAAAGACGGCACCAGCAATGACAGCGGCGCATCGGCCGCGCCACCGGTCACGCCGGGGCGCAGGGCCTGCATCGACAGGAAAGTGTCGCCGTCTACCCGCGCCGCCATGAAGACCCGGAACGGCGCGATGGCGGCCGGGATCGCGGTCTGCGGATCCATCTTCCCCTCGCTCAGCGGACCGAGCGCCGTCGTCCAGGCCTCGGTGATCACCGGGTCCATGACGAACCAGGTAAGAAACAGCGCCAGTGCGACGATCAGCATATTCGGCGGCGAGGATTGCAACCCGATCGCCGTGCGCAGGATCGACAGCACCGTGACGATGAAGGGAAAGCAGGTCACCATCACCGCGAGGCCCGGCACCAAGCTGAGCACCGTGACCAGAGCGAACAGCTGGACCGAGCGCGAGGCGAGTGTCGGCCCTTCCCCCAGATCGATCGTCAACTGCTGGGCCGTCGCCGGCCCGG
>JAATGA010000387.1 GCA_015654855.1 Rhodobacterales bacterium | reverse complement strand
GATGCCGCCCTCGCCCTGGATCGGCTCGATCATGATGGCGGCGGTGTTTGGCGTCAGTGCCGCGCGAACCGCCGCCGCGTCGCCGAAGGGGACATGGACGAAGCCCGGCAGCAGGGGACCGAAGCCCTTGACCATCTTTTCCGTCCCCGCCGCCGCGATGGCGGCCGAGGACCGGCCGTGGAAGGCGCCGTCGAAGGTGATGATCTCGACCCGCTCGGGCCGGCCTTTCTCATACCAGTATTTCCGCGCCATCTTGATGGCGAGTTCCGCCGCCTCGGTGCCCGAGTTGGTGAAGAACGCGGTGTCGGCGAAGGTGTCGGCGACCAGCAGATCGGCCAGCCGTTCCTGTTCCGGGATCCGGTAGACGTTCGAGACATGCCAGAGCTTCGCGCCCTGTTCGGTCAGCGTCGCCACCAATGCGGGGTTCGCATGGCCGAGCGCGTTGACCGCGATCCCGGCGCCGAGGTCGAGGTATCGGCTGCCATCCTCGGCCGTGAGCCAGCTGCCCTCTCCCTTCACGAAGGCGAGGGGGGCGCGGTTATAGGTGGGAAGGACATGCGGGATCATGGGTCGGTCCTTTGCGGAAAGCATGGTCCTGCCAAAGGGCAGGGCGCGAGTCAACGTGGGATGAGTCTGGAAAGCGGAGGTCGGGGTGGCCGGCGGGCAGGATATGCACGGGGCCATGGCGGATCGCGCCGGAACGCTGTCAGCGTCGGCGTCGGGGCAGCTGGAAAAGGGTGCCTTGTGCGATCATGCGGCATCTCATAGCCGAAAGCCGCGCGGCTGTAAACGGCTTTGATCGGGGCAGATGCGGGGGAGCGGACCTGGGGTGGCGGCGACCTCAGCCCGACCGGGCGGGGGGCATCCTCCATGTTCCGCACGCGGGGGTTGCCGCAGGGGCAGGCCAAGGCTAGGCTGATTGCGCCAGGCGTGTCACGGGGAGGTGGCGCATCCGCGCATCGAAGCCATGTGCATCGAAACCAGGGGGAGGGAGACGCCATGCACAGGACCGATCCCGCCGCACATACCCGTGCGGTCGAGGCGGCGCTCGCCTCGGGGGCCGCCGCCCGTTCGCCCGTCGCCGCCTCGTGGAGCCGGTCGGCCCGGTTGCACGGGCTGGACCCGGACCGCCGCCGCAAGCCCGAGCGGATGACGGCGGCCGAACTCGTCCAGGTCGCGCAGCGGATGGAACCGATGCTGCGCGCGGCCGGTCCGAGCCTCGACCGGCTGTTCCAGGCCGTGGGCGGCGTGGGGTGCAGCGTTCTGCTGGCCGATACCAACGGCGTGCCGGTGGAACGGCGCGGCGCGGCCTCGGACGATGCGACGTTCGAGGAGTGGGGCCTGTGGACCGGCGCGATCTGGGACGAGGCGCATGAGGGCACGAACGGCATCGGCACGGCGCTGGTCGAGGCGCGTGCCGTCACGATCCACGGGGCCGACCATTTCCTTGCGCGCAACACCATCCTGTCCTGCACCAGCGCCCCGGTCTACGACCCCGAGGGGCGGGTGGCCGGTGTCCTCGACGTGTCGTCCTGCCGGGCGGATCTGACCGAGGGGTTCCTTGGCCTGATCTCGAACGCCGTGGTCGAGGCGGCGCGGCGGATCGAAGCGGACACCTTCCGCCTGGCCTTTCCAAAGGCGCGGATCGTTCTGCTGCCGCAGTCCGACCGCCACCCCGGTGCGGCGCTGGCGGTCGACGGCGATGATCTGGTGATCGGGGCCACGCGCGGCGCGCGGGCGATGCTGGGCCTGTCGGGCGATCTGGCGCGCAGCCCGCGCCCCGCCGCCGATCTGCTGGGCGCGGGCACGCCCGAGACGCTGGAGGATGCCGAGCGCGCCGTCCTGACCCGGGCGCTCGCGCGGGCGGGGGGGAATGTATCGGCCGCGGCGCGGGGGCTGGGGATTTCCCGCGCGACCTTCCACCGCAAGATTGCTGCGCCGCGGCGGGAAAACTGACGCCAACCTGTCGCAGGGCTGAGACAGATTCGCGCAATGCGGCGAATCCCGTGGGGTGACGGCGCGTTCATCCGGGCACATCCTGAGATCCATGGCCGCCGCGAGGAGAGGGCGGCCCATGGCATTCATCCGGGAGAGGAGCCTGAAGATGACAAAGGCAGAAACGATCACCCACGCCAAATCGCCGTTCAAGCCGCGCTACGAGAACTTCATCGGCGGCGAATGGACGGCACCCGTTCGTGGCCAGTATTTCGAGAACGTCTCGCCGATGACCGGCAAGACGGTCTGCGAGGTCCCCGCCTCCACCGCCGAGGATGTCGAGCGCGCGCTCGATGCCGCGCACAAGGCCGCGCCCGCCTGGGGCCGCACCTCGACCACCGAGCGGTCGAACATCCTGCTGAAGATCGCGCAACGCATCGAGGACAACCTCGAAGCCATCGCCACCGCCGAGACCTGGGACAACGGCAAGCCGCTGCGCGAGACGATGGCCGCCGACATCCCGCTGACCATCGACCATTTCCGGTATTTCGCGGGTGCCATCCGCGCCCAGGAAGGGTCCGTCGGCCAGATCGACAACGATACCGTCGCCTATCACTTCCACGAGCCGCTTGGCGTCGTGGGCCAGATCATCCCGTGGAACTTCCCGATCCTGATGGCGGCGTGGAAACTCGCGCCGGCGCTGGCCGCGGGCAATGCTGTGGTGCTGAAACCGGCAGAGCAGACCCCCGCCTCGATCCTGGTGGTGGCCGAACTGATCCAGGACCTGCTGCCGCCGGGGGTGCTGAACATCGTTTCGGGCGACGGTCCGAACGCCGGGGCGCCGCTGGCCAGTTCCCCGCGCATCGCCAAGATCGCCTTCACCGGCTCGACCGAGATCGGCAAGCTGATCATGCAGTCGGCCGCGAAGAACGTGACCAACATCACGCTGGAACTCGGCGGTAAGTCGCCCAATATCTTCTTTGCCGATGTGCTGAACGAGGACGACGCCTTCTTCGACAAGGCGCTGGAAGGTTTTGCGCTGTTCGCGCTGAACCAGGGCGAGGTCTGCACCTGCCCGAGCCGGGCGCTGGTGCAGGAATCGATCTACGACCGCTTCATGGAACGCGCGCTGAAACGGGTGGCCGCGATCCAGCAGGGCGACCCGCTGTC
>JAATGA010000400.1 GCA_015654855.1 Rhodobacterales bacterium | reverse complement strand
TTTGATGTGATCGTGATCGGCGGCGGCCCCGGCGGCTATGTCTGCGCCATCCACTGCGCCCAGTTGGGCCTGAAGACTGCCTGCGTCGAAGGGCGCGGCACGCTCGGCGGCACCTGCCTGAACGTCGGCTGCATTCCGTCCAAGGCGCTGCTGCATGCCACCCACGAACTGCATGAACTGCATGAAAACTTCGACAAGATGGGCTTGACCCAGGCCTCGGTAAAGGTCGACTGGAAGAAGATGCAGTCCTACAAGCAGGATGTGGTCGACGGCAACACCAAGGGTATCGAATTCCTGTTCAAGAAGAACAAGGTGACCTGGCTGCAAGGCTGGGGCACGGTTCCGGCGGCGGGTCAGGTCAAGGTCGGCGACGACATCCATACCGCCAAGCACATCGTCATCGCCTCGGGGTCCGAGGCCGCCTCGCTGCCCGGGATCGAGATCGACGAGGATACCATCGTCACCTCGACCGGTGCGCTCAGCCTGCCGAGGATTCCGAAATCGCTGGTGGTGATCGGCGCGTGTGTGATCGGGCTGGAAATGGGCTCGGTCTACGCCCGTCTGGGCACCGAGGTCACCGTCGTCGAATATCTCGACGCGATCACCCCGGGCATGGATGGCGAAATCGCCAAGGCCTTCCAGAAGTTGTTGACCAAGCAGGGCTTCAAATTCGTCCTCGGCGCCGCGGTGCAGGGCGTCGAAAAGAGCAAGGGCAAGAACACGGTTAAGTACAAGCTGCGCAAGGACGAATCGGAAAATACCATCGAGGCCGAGGTTGTCCTGGTTGCCACCGGGCGCAAGGCCTACACCAAGGGCCTCGGGCTGGAAGCGCTTGGCGTCGAAATCCTGCCGCGTGGCCAGATCAAAACCGATGCGCATTGGCAGACCACCGTTCCGGGCGTCTATGCCATCGGCGACGCAATCGTCGGCCCGATGCTCGCCCATAAGGCCGAGGACGAGGGCATGGCCGTCGCCGAAGTCATCGCAGGCAAGCATGGCCATGTGAACTACGACGTGATCCCCGGCGTGATCTATACCACGCCCGAGGTTGCCTCGGTCGGCAAGACGGAAGAGGCGCTGAAACAGGAAGGCCGCGCCTATAAGGTCGGCAAATTCCCCTTCATGGGCAATGCCCGCGCCAAGGCCGTGTTCCAGAGCGAGGGTTTCGTCAAGCTGATCGTCGATGCGGCGACGGACCGGATCCTGGGCTGCCACATCATCGGGCCGTCAGCGGGCGATCTGATCCACGAGATCTGCGTCGGCATGGAATTCGGTGCCTCGGCCGAGGATATCGCTCTGACCTGCCACGCCCACCCAACGTTTTCCGAAGCGGTGCGCGAGGCCGCCCTTGCCTGCGGGCTGGGTGCGATCCACGCTTGATCCAAGCGGATCGGCTTTGAAAATCCAACGCCTCGCCCTCCCCCGGGCGAGGCGTTTTCGTGATCTCCGGGCGGACCGTTCCTCTGGCCGTAAAGGATTGATTTTCTTTGCCTAACGCACGGTTTACCACGGAATCAGGTTTCAGGTGCAGAACGATCCGAAAGGTGTATGCAAGAGAACAGAAGATGTCCGAAAATCACGAGTGGCGGGAAAAGTATGAGTTTGCTCAGCATCATAAATCCGGTTGTCGGGGCGCTCACAGGCCTGACCTCGACGATCAGCAGCGCATCGAGTACCAGCTCGACGGCAACCAAAACCGCCAGCGCCGCTGCGACAAGCAGTTCCACGGGCACGGCCGCGAGTCCGAGCATTCCGCTGACCGAAAGCACGAGCCAACAGGAAACCATCCTCGAAGCCCTGCTGAGCGCCGAGGCAACCCCGGCCGAATCCGCGCCGCCCGCTCCTCCGGCGGCCGGCGGCCCTCCCCCCGCACCGGCCGAGACCTCTGATTCCGATGATGACGACACCCTGGCCGAACTGATCGCAGAATTCCTGTCGCAAGTCTCGCTGAGCGCCTCGGACGAGGCCGAAAGCACCTCCACGTCGGATTCCATCGCGGCAGCCACGAGTACCGACGCAGCCACCACCACGACAACCGACGATACAGACGCCGCGGCGGTAGCGCGCGCCCTTGCGGCAAACCAGACCGCCGCATTCCAGATGGAATCGCTGATCTCGCAGGTTATGGAATCGTCCAGCACGGCGACAGAGAACAGCAGCCTGATCTCGGAACAAGGCAGTGCGGCCGATGCGACGTCGTCCACCGCCTATTCGGCGCCGACACTGGCCAGCATCAGCGGCGGCACGCCGACTGACGGGCAAGGCCTGCAAACCTTCCTCTGATCCAGCACGGGATCGTGTAC
This sequence comes from Rhodobacterales bacterium, assembly GCA_015654855.1. Taxonomy (GTDB): domain Bacteria; phylum Pseudomonadota; class Alphaproteobacteria; order Rhodobacterales; family Rhodobacteraceae; genus JAATGA01. The sequence goes on along the minus strand of JAATGA010000400.1, from coordinate 517 downwards.
AAGATCCCGACGCGGGCGGCCACGGCCGCCCGTATCGTTTCACGCGCTATTTGCCTTCAGCGGCGGCCAGATCCAGCCGTTCGGCGAATTCGCGACGCAGGCTGCGGCGCACCTCAGCGGCCTGCCAGCGGTGATGTTGCAGATCATCGACCGGATGAAGCATTGGCACTTCGACCGGGCGCCCGTCGTCATCCACCGCGACCATGGTGAAATAGCAGCTATTCGTGTGACGACGAGTGCCGGTGGTGATGTTTTCCGCCTCGACCCGGATGCCGATTTCCATCGAACTGCGCCCGGTATAATTTACCGAGGCCGAGAATTTGACCAGTTCACCCACGTAGATCGGCTGTTTGAACATCACCTGATCTACGCTCAGCGTCACGGCATAGCGGCGCGAATAGCGCGAGGCGAGCGAGAACGCCACCCGGTCGAGCCAGCTCAGCAACGCCCCGCCATGTACCTTGCCGGAAAAATTCGCCAGTTCGGGGGTCATCAGCACCGTCATTTCTAGCTGACG
>JAATGA010000128.1 GCA_015654855.1 Rhodobacterales bacterium | reverse complement strand
GGAATCCACCTGATCATGGCGACGCAGCGGCCTTCGGTCGACGTTATCACCGGCACGATCAAGGCGAACTTCCCCACCCGGATCTCCTTCCAGGTCACGTCGAAGATCGACAGCCGCACCATCCTCGGCGAACAGGGGGCGGAGCAACTCCTCGGCATGGGCGACATGCTCTATATGGCCGGCGGCGGGCGGATCAGCCGCATCCACGGCCCCTTCGTTTCCGACGAAGAGGTCGAGGAGATCGTGAACCACCTGAAAAGCTTCGGGCCCCCGACCTATATGTCGGGCGTCGTCGAGGGGCCGGACGAAGAGGTCGCCTCGGACATCGACACGGTGCTGGGTCTTGGCGGCAATACCGAGGGCGAGGACGCGCTCTACGATCAGGCCGTGGCCATCGTCGCCAAGGACCGCAAATGCTCGACCTCCTACATCCAGCGCAAGCTGGGCATCGGCTACAACAAGGCCGCGCGCCTGGTCGAGCAGATGGAGGAACAGAGCGTCGTCACCCCGGCCAACCATGTCGGCAAGCGCGAGATCCTGATCCCCGAAGCGTGATCTCCGGGGGCCGGGGCGTTGCCGGATCGATGATGCGCCCCCGCCTGCCCCGCCGGCGGGAAGGGATGAAACAAACCTCCCCGTCATTTGACCGGCGGGGGATTTGCCGAACCGGCCTCAGGACTTATTATATGGACATGGACCGTCGCACCGCCCTTCTGGCCCCGCTCGCCGCCGCAATCCTCGCCGCCCTGCCCGCGCAGGCGGCGCCGATCCCGCTTTCTGCCCTGTCGGGCTATCTGAACGATCTCGGCACGGTGCAGACCGATTTCACCCAGGTGAACGCCGACGGATCGGTCGCGACGGGCAAGCTGTATATTCAGCGCCCCGGCCGCGCACGGTTCGAATATGCCCCGCCCGACCGCAGCCTGGTGATCGCGGGCGCCGGCTCGGTCGGCATTTTCGACGCCAAATCGAACCAGCCGCCCGAGCAATATCCGCTCGCGAAAACGCCGCTGTCGCTGATCCTCGCGCAGAAGATCGACCTGGGCCGGGCGAAGATGGTCGTCGGCCACCACGAGGACGGCACCTCGACCCGCGTCAAGGCGCAGGATCCCGACCATCCCGAATATGGCACGATCGAGCTGGTCTTCACCGACAAGCCCGTCGCCCTGCGGCAATGGGTGATCACCGACGACATGGGCCAGCAGACGACAGTGATCCTGAGCGAGTTGAAAACCGCCGGCAGCTTGCGGTCCAACCTGTTCGACATCGCCGCCGAGGCCGAACGGCGCGGCAGCCGCTGACCCTTCCGCCCCGGCTCAGCGGCGGCAGTATTGCAACTGCTGGCGATACATCTCGGACCGGGCGCCGACCTTCGAGGCGACGCTCACAAGCCAGGGCTTGGACAGGTAGCTTTGGTTGGCGAACCCGGTCCGGCCCTCGTGATAGGCGAGATACTGGCTTTCCGCGTCGGATTTCGAGATGCCGAGCCGCTGGTTCGAGCCGTGCATATACCAGCCCATGAAATCGGTCGCGTCCTCGATCCGGTCGCGACGGGCGCTGCGGCCGCCCTCTTCCTGCTGGTATTCCTCCCAGGTCGCATCCAGCGCCTGGCTGTAGCCATAGGCAGAGCTTTGGCGGCCCATCGGGATCACGCCGAGCGCCCATTTGTGCGGCGTCTTGGCATTGCCGATGAATTTCGATTCCTGATGGATCGTCGCCATCTGCACATGGACGGGGATGCCCCACCGCCGCTCGGTCGCCTTCATGGCGCGGTAGTATTGCGGCCGTTCGGCCACGATGGCGCAGGCGCTTTCCAGGTCGCGCGGGGCCGAGAAGTTGCCGCCGCCGCAGGATGCAAGGACCAGCAACAGAATGGATGCTCGGAGAAGTCTGCTCATCTGCCCCTCAGGCATTATCGTTTTGTCGCCGACAATAAGGGAAAAAATCCCCGGGGGGAATGGGTCGGGCCATCAGCTTTCCGCGATTGCCCGCGCACCATCGGCGGATGGCCGCCGGACTGTCGAGAACAAGCCCACAGACTGTTTCCCAAGCGCGCCGTCGATGCGATGGACAAGCCGATCCGCCGACACTAGTAAGCGATGCTTGAGGGATTTCGACCTATGCTCAAGACTCGCGCGAAATATCATCTCGGACAGGTGCTGCGACATCGCAAGCATCCGTTTCGTGGTGTGGTTTTCGATGTGGACGCGATGTTCTCGAACACCGAGGAATGGTATGAGGCCATCCCCGAGGAAAGCCGCCCCGATCGGGATCAGCCTTTCTATCACCTGCTGGCCGAAAACGATCAGAGCTATTACGTCGCCTATGTCTCGGAGCAGAACCTCGTGCCCGACGACACCGGCGAGCCGGTGTCGCATCCCGATCTGCCCGACCTGTTCGGCGATTTCGAGAACGGCTGCTATCCGCTGCATTTCCAGATGAACTGACGCCCCCGTCCGGCGGATCGCGCGCCGTTACGAATTGCTAACCGCCGGCGCCTAGAATCGTGGGCGACAGGTGGCAGCGGGAAACGGCGGATGGACATTCAGGCGGAACAGCGCGGCGACCAGTTGGTCGCCCATGTGGCGGAACAGCGGATCGACGCCGCCTCGGCCATCCGGTTCAAGGAACGGATGCGCGAGATCGCACGGATGCCTGGCAGCACGGTGCTGCTGGATCTGTCGGGTGTCGCCTTCCTCGACAG
>JAATGA010000081.1 GCA_015654855.1 Rhodobacterales bacterium | reverse complement strand
CCTGCCGGGCCGAGGTCTCGCCGGTGAAGCGGTCGCCTTCCGGCAGGTCGGCCAGCGCCGCCTCGTCGGGAACCGAGCGCCACAGGAAGGCGGGGACACCCTTTTCCTTCACCCGTTTCAGCCGGGCCGGCACTCCGGCGCGGCGAAAGTATTTCTGCGCCAGCACGTCCGAGGCGACCTGGCTCCAGCCGTCCGGCACCTCGACGGCGGAATTGCGGAAGACGACGGATCCGTCGGGGTTGCGGATCTCGGATGCCGTGGTGACGAAATCGAGGCTGCCCCAGGCGCCTGCCGCCTCGGTGGTGAACCTGCGCTCGATCTTCATGCCCCTCGTCCTTTTATATGGCGGGCCAATGCGCCCGCGTGAAACCAAAGCCGCGACATGACCCGACAGGGCCGTGACCCATCAGGGTCAAGGCTGTGCGACCGGTGGCCGCCCTTGCGAAAACCAGCGAACTGCTCGGGCCGCGCCCGCCACGTTTTGCAACTACATCTGGTGGCGTTTGCTGCGGTGGCATCAAACTGTCGCAAAGCGCCCGTCCGATCAACGGGGTTTTTCGACTTACCCACCGGATTCAGGACTTGACGCGCGCCATGCCGCAGCCTGTCGCGCGGCGGGGCGGGCGCTTCTGCGACATGCCGTCGCGTCAGGCGGGCGGGACAGGCCCCGCCGCGGCCGTGGGGCTATTCCGCCGCCAGCGGTCCCGCCGTATCCGATTCGGGGATGGCGCGCGCGGGCGGATCGGCGGGGGACGGACTCGCCGCCTCCAGCCGGTCGATCCTGGCCGACAGAGCCGCGGGCGAGGGGGGCGGGGCCTCTTCCTCCTTTGGGCCGACGAGACCGCGGAAGACCCGCGCCATCAGCCGCGACAGATCGTCCATGATCAGGAAGAAGGCCGGCACGATCACCAGGCTCAGCACGGTCGAGACGATGATCCCGCCGATCACCGCCACCGCCATCGGCGCGCGGAAGGTGCCGCCTTCGCCGACGCCAAGCGCCGAGGGCAGCATCCCCGCCGACATGGCGATCGAGGTCATCACGATGGGCCGCGCGCGTTTGTGGCCCGCCTCCATCACCGCCGCGATCCGCTCCATCCCCTGCGCCCGCATCTCGATGGCGAAATCGACCAGCAGGATGGCGTTCTTGGTGACGATCCCCATCAGCATCAGAATGCCGATCAGCACCGGCATCGACACCGGCTGCCGCGTCAGGATCAGCGCCGCCGCCACCCCGCCGATGGCGAGCGGCAGCGAGAACAGGATGGTGAAGGGCTGGATCACCGATTTGAACAGCAGGATCAGCACGGTCAGCACCAGCAGCAGCCCCATCAGCATCGCGTTCGAGAAAGAGGCCGTCAGTTCCGCCTGGATCTCGGCATCGCACGAGGGGCGGACGGTGACGGTGGCGGGCAGGCCGCCCCCTTCGCGCAAGTTGTCGATGGTCGCCCAGACCAGATCGGTCGCGGGGCCGAGCGCCACGCCGGGGGGCAGGTTCGCACCGATTGTCGCCCGCCGTTCGCGGTTCAGCCGTTCGACCGTGGCAGGCCCCTCGGCGATGCGGACCTCCGCGACCGAGGACAAGGGCACCGTCGCCCCGGTCGAGGTGGTCAGCCGCAGCGCGCCGATCCGGGCAAGATCGCCGCGCGTCGCGTCGTTCAGGCGCACGCGGACGGGGACCAGCCGGTCGTCGATCACCAGCTTGGCCAGCGCCGCATCGTAATCGCCGATGGTCGCGACCCGCATCACGGCCGCGATCTGCGCCGTGGTGATGCCAAGGCGCGCGGCCTGATCGGCGCGGGGCACGATCTGAATCTCCGGCCGGTCGAGCGCGCCTTCCGATGCGACGCTGGCCAGCAGCGGGCTGCCTGCCAGCGCCGCCTCGATCAGGCCGGTCGCCTGGGAAAGATCGGCCTCGTTGTCCGACAGGATGTCGAAAGAGATGTCGCGGTCGCCCCGGTCGTTCAGCTTGAAGGCGCGCACGTCCGGGATGGCGGCCAGGCGGCGGAAGATTTCAGCCTCGACCTCGTTCTGCGGGCGGCTGCGGCCATGCGACCGCACTTGCGGCACGATCAGGCCCAGCACCGGGACCTGCCGCCCGACCTGGGACAGCCGATACAGCATCGAATGGTCGAGCGGGTCCAGCACCACCGTAAACGATGCGCGCCGCACATCCAGATCGCCGGTGGGTGAGGCGCCGCCGAGGATGAAGACCTTCTCGATCTCGGGTATGTCCGCGATGGTCTGGCGCATGACTTCCGTTGTGCGGTCGGTCTCGGCCAGCGTCACCCCGGGCGGCAGTTCGACGGAAATCGAGATGCGGCTGACATCCTCGGGCGGAAACAGGCTGCCGGGGATGCGCATCATGAAGTGGATCGAGACGGCCAGCACCGCGATGGCGGCGATCAGCGTCAGATAGGGGTGCCGCAGGGTGCGCGAGATGAAGGCGAGGTAGCCGCGCATCACCGGTCCGTCGGAATGATCCTCATGCGCGGCATCGCCCGCACGCATCAGATAGGCCGCCATCAGCGGCGTGATCAGCCGTGCGACCAGCAGCGAGAACAGCACGGAAATGGCGACCGTCAGGCCGAACTGGCGGAAGTATTGCCCCGGAATGCCGGGCATGAACGACACCGGCACAAAGACCGCGACGATGGTCATGGTCGTGGCAATGACGGCGAGGCCAATCTCGTCCGCAGCCTCGATCGCGGCGCGGAACGGGGTTTTGCCCATGCGGATATGGCGCGAGATATTCTCGATCTCGACAATCGCATCGTCGACCAGGATGCCGGTGGCGAGCGTGATGGCCAGGAACGACACCAGGTTCAGCGAGAAGCCGAGCAGATCCATCACCCAGAAGGTCGGGATCGCCGACAGGGGCAGGGCGACGGCCGCGATCAGCGTCGCGCGCCAGTTGCGCAGGAAGGCCAGCACCACCAGCACGGCGAGCAGCGACCCCTCCATCAGCGTATGCAGCGCGGAATCGTAGTTGCCGCGCGTGTAGGACACGGTTTCATCGACGACGGCGATATTGACCTCGGGATGGGCGGCGCGGATTTCGGCCAGCGCAGCCTCGGTCACATTGGCCACCGACACCTCGGATGCGCCCTTGGCGCGGAAGACGGCGAAGGTCACGACCTGGTTGCCGTCGAGGCGGGAAAAGCTGCGCAACTCCTCATAGGTATCGACGATCCGGCCAAGCTCGGTAAGGCGGACATGGCGGCCCGAGGTCAGCGCGATGGTCGTCTGCGCCAGTTGCGCCACGGTCGAGGCATCGCCAAGCGTGCGGATCGCCTGTTCGCCGCCGCCCAGTTCCGACCGGCCCGCGCCGAGGTTGATGTTGGTGGCGCGCAACTGCTGCGACACGGCCTGGGCGGTGATGCCATGGCTGTCGAGCCGCACGGGGTCGAGTTCAATGCGGATTTCCCGGTCGGCCCCGCCATAGCGGTCGACCTGGCCCACGCCGGGTTTGCCCTGCAACCCGCGCTTGACCACATCGTCCACGAACCAGGACAGTTCCTCGATGGTCATGTCGGGGGAGGTCGCGGCATAGGTCAGGATCGCCTGGCCCTCGACATCCACGCGGGAGACGATGGGCGTGTCCACATCCGCCGGAAGGTCGCCGACGATCTTGTCGATGGCGTCCTTCACATCCTGGACCGCCTTGTCGGTCGGCACTTCCATCCGAAACTCGACCGAGGTGCGGGATTGCCCGTCGGAAACGGTGGAGATGATGTTTTTGACGCCGGTAATGCCTGCCACGGCATCCTCGATTTCCTTGGTGACCTGGGATTCGAGTTCGGCCGGCGCGGCCCCGGCCTGGGTCACGGTGACGGCGACCAGTGGCACGTCGATATTGGGGAAACGGGTGATCGGCAGGGCGTTGAACGACTGCCAGCCCAGCAGAAGGGCGAGGAAGAACCCCAGGATCGGGGCGACGGGGTTGCGGATCGACCAGGCGGAGAAGTTCATCGCGCGCCCCCGTCAGTTCGTGGCCGCAGGGACCGGATTGATCCGGTCGCCGTCGCGCACGAAGGATCCGGCCTTGGTGACGACCAGATCGCCCTCGTCGAGGCCCGAGGTGATCTCGACAAGGCCGCCGTCGCGGATGCCGGTGGTGACGGGCGTGCGCGCAACCTTGCCGTCGCGCACCCGCATGACCGAGGCCGCGCCACCTTGCGCCCCGACCGCGCTGATCGGGACGGCGAGGATCTCGCGCTCGGCGATCAGGATCTCGGCATCGGCGAACATGCCCGAGCGGACGGCGGAGGCATCGTCCACCGCGATGCGGGCGCGGCCGAGGCGGGTGGTGGTGTCGATGACAGGCTCGACCAGCCGCACATGGCCGGTCAGCGGCGCAGACCCGCCGGTGGCCGTGACCCGCGCCGTCTGGCCGGGGGCCAGGCGGATCAGATCGCCCTCGGCCACATCGGCGCGCAGTTCCAGCGCGCCGTCGCGGATCAGGGTGAACATCGGCGCCCCGGTGGCGGTGGCGACCGCGCCGATCACCGCGTTGCGGCCCGCGACCTCGCCCGCGACGGGCGATTTCACCTCCGTGCGCGACAGCTCAAGCTCGATATTGGCGATCTGCGCGCGGACGAGTTCGGCCTGCGCCTGCGCCGCGATCAGCGCCTGGCGCGCCGCGGTCGCCCGCGCCGCCGCCGCCGCATAGGCGGCCTGCGCCTGGTCGGCCACCGCTTGGCTGACGATGTTCTGATCTTTCAGCGCGGCATTGCGGTCGCTGACCCGTTTCGCCTCGTCGGCGGAGGCTGTGGCCTCGACCAGTTGCGCCTCGCCCTGGGCGATATTCGCCACGGCCTGGGCCAGCGAGGCGTCGAGCTGGCTGCGTTGCAGTTGCAGGGTCGAGGGCGACAGCCTCGCGAGCACCTGGCCCGCCGCCACCCGGTCGCCGACATCGGCGAGCAGCGCCTCGATCGGCTGCCCCTCGGTCAGGGGCTGGACGCGGACCTCTTCGACCGGGCCGATCAGACCCGAGGCGATCACCCGGTCGCGCAGCACCCGCCGCGCCACGGGCGAGACGGTGATGGCGGGCAGGACGGCCGCGCCGGTCTCGGTCGCGGCAGGGTCGGGCAAGGCGGTTTCGGCCCGCGCCCCCTGCGGCGGGGCCAGAAGGGCAAGACCGGACAGCAGCGCGAGAGGGAGGACCGGGGCAATCGTCAAACGCATGGGATCAGCCTTTCGCGGCGGGATCGGTGGCAGTCGCATCGGCCGCCGGAAGGGCGGAGGGTGCGGGTGCGGCGTTTCGGGCGGGGATCGGTCCGCCCTGCGATGCGGGGACGGGCTGCGGAACGGGAACGGACAGGGCCACCGGCCCCGATCCGTCCCCGGCGGGGGCGGCAACGATCTCGCCGATCAGCCGGTCCAGCACGCCCGAAAGCACGGTCATCAGCGCCTCGTCCGGGGCGCCGTTCAGCGTGCGGTTCAGGTTCGCACCCTTGACCAGCATCAGGATGATCTCGGCCTGGGGACGAAAGCGGCGGCGGGAGTCGTCCTCGGCCAGCCCGGTGGCACGGGCGAAAAGCCGGATCAGATGGCCGATGACGCTTTCGTGCATCTGGCGCACCGCCTCGGCCAGTTCGGGCTTGCGCATGGCGGCGGCGGTCATCTCGGCCCAGATCTGGCAATCCTCCATCCGGGCAAGCTCGATCCTGGCGCGGAACAGCTCTCGCGCGGCGGCGACGGGGTTCGGGGCCAGGTGGATCTGCGCGAACTGCTGGTCCAGCTCGAACCGGTCGCGGGCCAGCAGCGCCTCGACGATGGCGGCCTTGGAGGGGAAATAGCGGTAGAAATTGCCGGGGCTGATGCCGGCCGCGCGTGCGAGGTCCTGCATCGAGGCCCCGTCGAAGCCTTTTTCGGCAAATGCGCGGCGCACGGCGGTCAAGAGTTCCTCGCTGCGTTGGTCGGGGATATGCGGGGGCGGCGGGTTGGCTGGCATCTGCGGGCGCGGGTCCGGGAAGGTGAGAATGAACGTTCATTCTCATGGTGTCGCAGCCATCGCCGCGCGTCAAGCCCGGTTCCGGGGCAACGGAGCGGCCGGACGGTCACGAAAGAGCGAGGCTTCCCCCGGCGCGGCATGGTCGCCTGGGGCGGGGCCGGAGAGTCCACCCGGGCATCGCCCCGGCGGCTTGCCGCGACCGGGCGGGCCGCGCGGGGCGGGTTCTGTTGCGCAGGCTTGCGGTGGCGTGTATCAGGCGTTCCGGGAGGAGCCCGGCCCGCGATATGCCGGCCGGTTTCCGAACGGGACAGAAAGAACAGCAAGCCGGGGGCGGACTGATGCGTCGAGTGGTTGTCACGGGTCTGGGGATGGTCACGCCGCTGGCCTCGGGCGTCGAGGAAACATGGAGCCGCCTGCTGGCCGGCGAATCCGGCGCCGGGCCGATCACCCGGTTCGATGCCGCGAATGTGGTGACGAAATACGCCTGCGAGATCCCCTATGGCGACGGCAGCGACGGCACCTTCAACCCCGACGACTGGATGGAGCCGAAGGACCGCCGCAAGGTGGACGATTTCATCCTTTACGGCATGGCCGCCGCCGTCCAGGCCGTCCGCGACGCCGGCATCGCGGATCTGGACGAAGAGGAAAAGCTGCGCACCGGGGTGATGATCGGCTCGGGCATCGGCGGGCTGACCACCATCGCCGAGACGGCGGTCCTGATAAAGGAAAAGGGGCCGAAGCGGGTTTCGCCCTTCTTCATCCCCGGCAGCCTGATCAACCTCGCCTCCGGCCAGGTGTCGATCCGTTTCGGCTTCAAGGGGCCGAACCATTCGGTGGTCACCGCCTGCTCGACCGGGGCACATGCCATCGGCGACGCGGCGCGGCTGATCCTGTGGGGGGATGCCGACATCATGGTCGCGGGGGGCTGCGAGGCGCCGATCTCGGAAATCGGCATCGCGGGTTTCAACGCCTGCAAGGCGCTGTCGACCAAGCGTGCTGATGAACCGCATAAGGCCAGCCGGCCCTATGACGCCGACCGCGACGGTTTCGTCATGGGCGAGGGCGCGGGCGTCGTCGTGCTGGAGGAATACGAGCACGCCAAAGCGCGCGGCGCGAAGATATATGCCGAGGTGTTGGGCTATGGCCTGTCGGGCGACGCCTATCACATCACCGCACCCAGCGAGGATGGCGACGGCGGGTTCCGCAGCATGGCGGCGGCGCTGAAACGGGCAGGGATCACGCCTGCGGATGTCGATTACATCAACGCCCACGGCACCAGCACCATGGCCGACACCATCGAGCTTGGCGCGGTGGAACGCCTGATGGGCGATGCGGCGGCGAAGGCCACGATGAGTTCCACCAAGTCGAGCATCGGCCACCTGCTGGGTGCGGCCGGCGCGGTCGAGGCGATCTTCTGCATCCTGGCGATCCGCGACCAGATCGCGCCGCCGACGATCAACCTCGACGATCCGGCCATCGCGCCGAAGCTGGACCTTGCCCCGAACAAGGCGGTGAAGCGCAAGATCGACGTGGCGCTGTCGAATTCCTTCGGTTTCGGCGGCACCAATGCCAGCCTGGTGCTGGGGCGGGTTAAAGACTGATATGGCGGTCCGTCGCCTCGAATGCGCTGACCCTGTTCATCGTGGTCTTCGTGCTGGCGGCCGGGCTGCTCGCCTGGGGGCGGCAGCAGTTCGCGGGGCCGGGGCCGCTGACCGAGGCGATCTGTTTCAAGGTCGAGCGGGGGGATTCGCTGTCGAAGGTCAGCCGGGCGCTGGAGACGCGCGGCGCGGTCAGCGACGCGCGCATCTTCCGCATCGGGGCGGATTATTCCGAAAAGGGCGACCGGCTGAAATTCGGCAGCTATCTGATCCCGCCGACCGCGACGATGGCCCAGGTGCTGGAACTGCTGACGGCGGGCGGGCAATCGACCTGCGGGCGCGACGTGAACTACCGCATCGGCGTCGCCTCGGCCGAGGTCGTGCTGCGCGAGATGGATCCCGCGACGAACCAGCTTGTCGAGCGGGTGAAATTCGACCCCGCCCAACCCGCCCCGCCGGAATATGCCGCCGCTGTGGCCGAGGGCGATCTGCGCTGGCAGGTCACCGTGGCCTAGGGCGCGACGAGCTGGCAGGTGGTGGACGCGCTGAGGAAAGCCGATTTCCTCGATGGCGAGATCGCGGATGTGCCGCCGGAAGGCAGCCTCGCCCCCCGGGCCTACGAGATCGACCGGGGCGCGAAACGCGGCGATCTGATCGCGCAGATGCAGGCCGACCAGGCGCGCATCCTGGCCGATCTGTGGGCCGCGCGGGCCGAAGGGCTGCCCTATGCCTCGGCGGAAGAGGCGCTGGTCATGGCCTCGATCGTCGAGAAGGAAACCGGGGTTCCGACCGAGCGGCGGCTGGTCGCCAGCGTCTTCATCAACCGGATGCGCCAGGGGATGCGGTTGCAGACCGACCCGACGGTGATCTACGGCATCACCAGGGGCGAGGGCGTGTTGGGGCGCGGGCTGCGGCAAAGCGAATTGCGCCGGCGGACGCCCTGGAACACCTATGTCATCGACGGTCTGCCGCCGACGCCGATCGCCAACCCCGGCCGCGCCTCGATCGAGGCGGCGCTGAACCCCGAGGCGTCGAACTATCTGTATTTCGTCGCCGACGGGTCGGGCGGGCACGCCTTTGCCGCGACCCTGGCCGAGCATAACGAGAACGTCTCCCGGTGGCGGGCGATAGAGGCGGCGCGGGGCGAGGCGGATCAGGGCGGGGTTCAGGGCAACTGATTGTCCCGACCGCCCCCCTTTGGGGGTTGTCCGGTTCCGATGCGGTTCCCGGCGCCGGGGGCCGGCTTTGTACGGGGCGTCCCCAGGCATTCCTTGACAGGAGATGGGCGGCGGACCTAGCATTCCGCCATTGTTTGTCAGGATTTGCTCATGGTCGGATTTCCCGCCGCCCGCGTCGGCGACATGCACACCTGTCCCGCCTGTGTGGCGGCGCTGACGCCGATGCTGCCGATTGCGCCGCCCGGAAAGATCAATGTCCTGGTCGGCAAAAAGCCCGCCGCCCGGCAGACCGATCTGTGCACCTGCGTGGCGGGGACCGATCCGATCCTGATGGGCTCGCCCACCGTGCTGATTGGCAGCCTGCCGGCTGCGCGGATGCTTGACCCCACGACGCTGGGCGGTGTGATCGTGCTGGGCGAGTTCACGGTGTTGATCGGGGTGGTGGGCGTGCCCTCTGTCACGCTGCCGAACGGGCTGGTGGTGCAGCAGTTCGAGAATGCCGATGGCTCGGTTTCGACGAAGATCGGCGACAACATCACCGTGAACGGCTCGCCCGAGTTCCAGTCGGCCGTCGCGCGCGATATGGACTCGCTTTACGGCACCCCCACCGGCAAAAGCCTGATCGACCAGATCAACAGCAACCCGAACCACAAAACCACCATCGTCGAGACGACCGCGGGCAACAGCGTCGGCGGGTTCACCAACGATGCCAACAAGCGGGCGGACGGCACGAACGGGCCGGGCAGCGATACGGTGTTGAAATACAACCCGAACCGCACCCAGATCGGTGACGGATCCGAGGACTGGATGACCCGTCCGCCGGCGGTGGGTCTGGGGCATGAGCTGGTCCATGTCGATCAGGCGCAGAACGGCCGGTTCGACCCGGATACAAGCCACTCGCCCCCCGACGACGAGAAAGAGGCCGCTGGCGTGCCGCCCTTCGAGAATGCGCCGCATACCGAGAACAAGATCCGCCGCGAGATGGGCCAGCCGCGTCGGCCGAGGTATTGACCGTGGTCCCGGGTCGTCGCGCGGCCATGGCGCTTGTCGCCGGGGGGATTGCGATCGCGTCCGGCCGGGCGTGGGGAAAGGATGAGGACATGCAGGTCGATCTGTCGGTGAACTGGAGCGCGGAACCCGGGCAGTTGCGCGCGCGCTATCGCCTGACAAACGGCGGCGCGGGCAGGGTTCTGGTCTTCGACCGGCTGTTCCACACCGCGCCGAGCGGGGTCAGGACGGTCGATCCGGCGCTGGCCTGGCGCTGGCAGGAGCCGGACGGCACCTATCTGGTGGTGAAATACGTTCCCCGCGTGCCGCAGGGCACGCGGGTCGAGATCCCCGAACTGCCCTATGCCCGCTGGCTGAACCCCGGTGCGGTGCTGGAGGGCGAGGCGGCGGTGCCGGTGCCGGCGGACGTGCTGCGGCCCTATCAGGAGAAGCCTGCGCCTGGCTCGGTCGCCTCGGTCGGGCGGACGGCGCTGGTGATCGGCGTGGCGGCGGAGGATGACGAGATCCGCCTTACCCCGGTGAAGGGTGAGGAGGGCGTGTTTTCGGTGGCCTTCGACTGGGCCGAGCCACGCCAGCGGCTGATCTGGTCGCCGGTGCTGGAGGCTGCGGTGCCGATGCGGCAGTGACGGCGGCGCGCAGGTTAAGGATGTGTTAACGGTGCGAGCGCCAAGCATCTGATAACGCTTGATTTTGTTCTTGACCCGGCGCGCGTTCCGGTCTATACCTTGTGACATGCTGGAAGAGGTGGGTAAGCGGCCCGGGGGTGACCCCGAGGGCCGCTTTTTCATTTCTCTCGTGCGGAGGGCATGGGGTGACAGGCATCAGATGACAATCGAATTCTCCGCAGGGGACGAAACGCCAGACAAGGTTCTGGCGGTAACCGGGGATTGGCTGAGGGAAGCGGCAGAAGGCATTGCCGAGACGGTTCAGGCCGTGCGCGGCGGCGATCTGCCGCGGGTGAAGGACGCCGAGGCGCATGTGAAGGCGCTGCGGGCGGCGCTTCAGCTTTTTATCGAAGAGAGGGGACGCGTTGAAAAACTCCGCAAGCAGGTTGCCGGGGCGGTCGGAACAGGCGGGCTCGACTTCGACGTCGCGCGGGATGAGATCGGGCGCCGCCTGGCTCGCCTCCGCGACGCAGGATGAGGTCGACGGGTTTCTGGACGGGCTGTCGGACAATGCGCTGCTGGCGCTGCCCTGGCTGTTCGAGTTCTGGGCGCTGCCGCATCAACTGCCGCCCGACGGGGCCTGGCGGACCTGGATGATCATGGGCGGGCGTGGGGCGGGCAAGACCCGCGCCGGGGCCGAATGGGTGCGCGCGCAGGTCGAGGGCGCGGGGCCTTTGGACGCTGGCCGCGCGTCCCGCGTGGCGCTGGTGGGCGAGACGCTGGACCAGGTGCGCGAGGTGATGGTCTTTGGAGACAGCGGCATCCTTGCCTGTTCGCCGCCGGATCGCAGGCCGGCCTGGGAGGCGGGGCGGCGGCGGCTGGTCTGGCCGAACGGCGCGACGGCGACCTGCTATTCGGCGCATGACCACGAGGCTTTGCGGG
>JAATGA010000347.1 GCA_015654855.1 Rhodobacterales bacterium | reverse complement strand
CTGGCGCGCGGGATCGGCCATGCCTTCGTGGCGGAGGATGTGCCGCCCGATGCGGTGCGCAGCCTGTTGGCCGAGGCGCTTTCCGCACGCTGAGCGGTATTGAGCGCGCCCTTCGGGGCGTACGCGCCTTTTGCCGCGCCATCGCCTGCGCTTCGGCTCGGCTGCGTTGCCCGCGCGGGGGATATTTTCGCCAGGATGATAAGGGGCGCGCGCTTTTCGGTCCGCGCGGTTTGATCCCGGGTTGGTTCGCCGGGGTTCACGGTGACCTGCTGGTCGATGGTTTCGCCGTCGCGCAGGATGGTCAGGCGGAAATCGCCGGCGGGCGGGATCCGTTGTCTGGTGTCGCTGTAGTCATAGGCCAATTGCTTCGCATTGCCGGCGAGGTTGCGTGGACGCGCCACCCGCTGGCCCCAGGGGCGCTGACCGCCAGAAGGCCCGCGTGCGGGACCAGCGGAACCGTTACCGGCTGGCCCGCCGCGACGATGAAGGGCCGGGCCGCCTCGGCGGCGGGGCGGAACACCTCCCACACGACAAACGCGGTTTCCGGGGCGGGGACGCCGGGGGCGAGCAGGGCGACCGGCGCGATCGGGAAGAGGACCGGCGCAGGTTCCGGCACCCTGCCGTCAGCCGCGCCGGCGGCGCCGTCCGCCGCCCTCGCCACCGCCGGTGTTGAAGGCGACATCCGGCAACGTCACGATCTTCGCCAGTTCCGGGAAGGGGTCGACCGCGTTCGGGATGGCCGAGGCGTTGACGAAATGCTCCTGAAAGCGCGGTTCGATGGCGGTCTCGACCTTGTGGATGTGGCGCACGGTTTCCTCGATGGCACCTCGCGCGCCGACATTGCAAAGCGCGATCCTGGCGCCCGTTCCCGCTGCATTCCCGGCCGAGGTCACATGATCCAGCGGCGCATCCGGGATCATGCCCAGAACCATGGCGTGTTTCGGGCTGATATGCGCGCCGAAGGCCCCGGCGAGCGTCACGCGGTCGACCCGTTCCACCCCCATCTCGTCCATCAGCAGCCGCGCGCCCGCATACAGGGCCGATTTCGCAAGCTGGATCGCGCGGATGTCGCCTTGCGTGACAGTGACGCGGGGGCCGCCGCCGACGCTCGCGTCGTGAAGCAGGTAGGAGAAAGTGCGCCCCTGCGGCTCGCAGCGGGGGGTGCCGACCTGTTCGGGCGAGCCGATCAGGCCCGAGGCGTCGACGATCCCGGCCATGCGCATTTCGGCCACGACCTCGATGATGCCGGACCCGCAGATGCCGCTGATCCCGGTTTTCGCGGCCCCCTCGGCGAAGCCGGGTTCGTCCGACCACGGCTCGACCCCGATGATGCGGAACCTCGGTTCCTTGGTCACCGGGTCGATCTCCACCCGCTCGATCGCGCCGGGCGCGGCGCGCTGGCCGGAGGAGATCTGCGCACCCTCGAAGGCCGGGCCGGTGGGCGAGGAGCAGGCCAGAACCTTCTCGCGGTTGCCCAGCAGGATTTCCGCATTGGTGCCGACATCCACGATCAGCACCAGATCCTCCGATTTGTCGGGCTGCTCGGACAGCGCCACGGCGGCGCAATCGGCGCCGACATGGCCGGCGATGCAGGGCAGGACATAGACCCGCGCGGCGGGGTTGATGTTGGACAGCCCGATTTCGCGGGCATCGAAGGACAGGCTGCCGGAATGCGCCAGCGCAAAGGGCGCCTGCCCAAGCTCTACCGGGTCGATCCCCAGCAGCAGATGGTGCATCACGGGATTGCAGACGAAGACCGTCTCATAGATCGCCCCCGGCTCGATCCCCGCCTCGGCCGCGATGCCGGTCGCCAGGGCATTCAGCGCCTCGCGCACGGCGCGGGTCATCTCGACATCGCCGCCGGGGTTCATCATCGCATAGCTGACGCGGCTCATCAGATCCTCGCCAAAGCGGATCTGCGGGTTCATCAGACCGGAGGAGGCCAGCACCCGCCCGTCCTTCAGATCGCACACATGCGCCGCGATGGTGGTGGAGCCGAGATCCACAGCCAGCCCGTAGATCCCGCCATCATGAAAGCCGGGCCAGAGGTCGAGGATGCGGGGCGCGGCATCGTGGTTGCCCCTGTGCACGGCGAGGGTCGCCTTCCAGGCGCCCTTGCGCAGCACGCCCTGAAGTCGGCGCAGGATCGCGAGATCCGCCGTCACCCCCTCGACCCCCCATTGCGCGGCCAGCGCCGCCGACAGCCGCTCGAAATCGCCCGAGGGTTCGTGCATGTCCGGCTCGGCCACCTCGACGTAGTAAAGCCTTGTGGCGGGGTCCATCTCGATATGCCGCTCGGTCGCGGACTTGCGGATCACCTGTTTGTGGACCTGGCTTTCCGGCGGCACGTCGATGACCACATCGCCCATGACGCACGCCTGGCACCCAAGCCGCCGCCCGTCAGGCATCCCGCGTTTCGAGCGATAGCGTTCCTCGACCGCATTCCATTCCGACAGGGCGTCGGCGGCGACATGGACCCCGTGTTTCGGGAAATCCCCGAAACCGGGGGTCACCTGGCATTTGGAACAGATGCCGCGCCCGCCGCAGACCGAATCGAGGTCCACCCCCAGGCTCCGCGCCGCCTGCAACACCGGCGTGCCGATGGCGACGCGACCGCGCTTGCCCGAGGGCGTGAAAATGACCAGTGCATCGGCGCTCATGCTATGCTCCCTCGCTTGTTGTCTTTCTATGCCGCCGGCCGGGGGCAGGGACAGGCCGAAAGCGGCGCTTTCGCGCCGCTTGCGTCGCCGTTAGAACGGCAGAGGTCAGGAGGGACGGCAATGAACGACGCAACCTGTGCGATCTGCGGCAAATCCGGCGTGGCGATGGTTCCCGTCGCGGCCATCGCGCCGGGGCTGACCGACGAACTCGACCGGCTGCATCCGGGCTGGCGCGCGGGCGGGGCGATCTGCCGCGCCCATGTGATCGAGGCGCGCCGCGCCCATATCCAGGATCTGATGAAGCGCGACCGCGAAGAAATCTCGAACCTCGACGCGACGGTCGCCGAATCCATCGCCCGCGACCGCAGCATCGTCGCGGCCCTTGGCCCCGACGGGTCCGACACCCGCCGCTTCGGCGACCGGGTGGCCGACCGGATGGCGGGGTTCGGCGGAAGCTGGGGTTTCATCCTGGGGTTCACCGGGTTCCTTGTGGTCTGGATCGCGATCAATGTCGGCCTCGCGCTCTGCGCGCCGGACCCGTTCCCCTTCATCCTGCTGAACCTGATGCTGTCCTGCGTCGCGGCGCTTCAGGCGCCCTTCATCATGATGAGCCAGCGCCGGCAGGAGGAAAAGGACCGCGAGCGGGCCGGGAATGACTATCTGGTCAACCTCAAGGCCGAGATCGAGATCCGCCTGTTGCACGAAAAGCTGGACCATATGCTGCTGCAACAACTGGAGCATATGCAGGAATTGCAGGCGCTGATCCTCGACGACCGCGAGGACCTCAACGACGTTGCCGAGGGCCGGGATGCGGCCCCGGACGCAGGCGCGACGGAAAAGCCCGCCGTTCCCACGCCGTCCGAGCCCTGGGGCGCCTGAACGGCCGTTCGTCCCGGCGCGCCTGCCGTGTCCGTTTGGCCGGGGTGCGGGGGTGCCGGGGCGGAGATTCCCTCGGGACGGGACGTGCCGCCCGTCAGCCCCGCGCGCGCCGGCCCCCGCGCCGGCCCGAGGTCGCGGCCCCCGAGGCGAGCGAGGCTTCGGCGAAGGTCTGGCCGGCCTCGACCGCCTCGATCACTTTTGCGAAGCGGATCCATTCGCCGCCGTTCGCGTCGTGGTTCATCAGGAAGTTCGCGGCGCGGATCGCCTCCATCTCCTGCTGGCGGACGGGGTTCATGATGGCCGAGGTCATGCCGGCGCAGATCGCCATCGGCAGGAAGGCCCCGTTGATCCCGTGCCGGTGCGGCAGCCCGAAAGAGATGTTCGAGGCGCCGCAGGTGGTGTTGACCCCCAACTCCTCGCGCAGGCGGCGGACGAGGGCAAAGACCTGCTGGCCCGCCGATCCCATCGCGCCCACCGGCATCACCAGGGGATCGACCACGATGTCATGCGCCGGAATGCCGAAATCGGCGGCGCGCTCGACAATCTTTTTCGCCACCGCGAAGCGCACGTCGGGGTCGGGCGAAATCCCGGTGTCGTCGTTGGAAATCGCCACGACCGGCACGTTGTATTTCTTCACCAGCGGCAGGACACGTTCGAGGCGCTCCTCTTCCCCGGTGACAGAGTTCAGCAGGGGCCGCCCCTCGGCGGCGGCAAGCCCGGCCTCAAGTGCCGCGGGAACCGAGCTGTCGATGCAAAGCGGCACATCGACCGCGCCCTGGACGATCTCGATCAGCGCTTTCATCAGCGGCGGCTCGACGAAGTTGTTGTCGGCATAGCGCGGGTCTTCGGCCATCTTGTTGGTGAAGACCGCGCCCGAGTTGATGTCCAGAACCGTTGCCCCGCAGGCGACCTGCTCCAGCGCATCCCTCAGGACGGTCTCGAAATTCCCCAGCTCCAGCTCGGCGGCGAGCTTCTTGCGCCCCGTGGGGTTGATCCGCTCGCCGATGACGCAAAAGGGCTCGTCAAAGCCAATAATCACAGTTTTTGTTTTAGATTCAATGATGGTGCGGGTCATTCTTAAACCTGTTTCTTAAGCTTGGGCGGGCTGGTTTTCGGCTGCGGCGCGGGCATTGGCCCAGGCTGCATTGGAGTTGATACCACCAAGCGGGAAGAAGTGAACGGATTCAATGCCAAAGGCGGGGTTCTTCGCCTTGTGCGCGGCCAGGTCAGCGACAAAATCATCCGGCTCGTAGGGCAGCAGCAGCTTGGTCACGTCCAGCGCGCGCTTCTGCAAGACCTTCAGCGAAGGGCCGACCCCGCAGGCGATGGCGAATTTGATCAGCGTTTGCAGCTTTGCCGGACCCGCCACGCCGATATGGACCGGGATCGAAATCCCCTCGGCCGCCAGCCTGTCTGCCCAGGCGATGACGGGTGCGCCCTCGAAACAGAACTGCGTCGCCATCGCCACCTGCGCATCGGTCCGCGCGGCCCAGTCCTGTTTCCAGCGCAAAGCCTCCATGACGACGGCGTCGCCGCCATCCTTGTCGATGTCGCGGTTGCCCTCGGGGTGGCCGGCGACATGCAGGCGGGTAAAGCCGTCGAACAACCCGGTCTCGACCAGTTGCATCGAGGAATGGAACTCTCCGGCCGGGGTGCTGACCCCGCCGCCGAGCAGCAGCGCCTGATCCACCCCGGCCTCGCCGCGATAGCGGGCGATCTGGTCGGAAAGCGTCGCGCGGTCGGCGATGATGCGGGCCGGGAAATGCGGCATGACGGCAAAGCCCTCGCCGGCGATGCGGCGGGCGGTGGCCACCATGTCTTCGATCGGCGTGCCCTCGATATGGGCGATGTAGACGCGGGTGCCGGGCGGAAGGATGGCGCGGAAGCTCTCGATCTTGTCGGCGGTGCGCGGCATCACCTCGATCGACCAGCCTTTCAGGAAGGCGGCCATTTCGGCGCTCCGGTCGCCCGGCTCGGCGGCAGTGGCGTTGCGGCGGAAACTGAACAGGGCCACGGGGGCGATCCTTTCGCTGCGGGGTTGGGCGCCTCAGGCCTTGCCGCCGGTTTCGATCAGCGCCTTCAGGCGCGCGGTGTCGTATTCGGCCTCGATCCGCGCGGCCTCGGCGGCGGCGATCTCTTCCGGCTCGCCGTCGAGAGGGTAGGGCGCGCCCTTGCGCCATTCGGCGAGATAGCTGTCGGTGTCGCGCGCGCCCGACTTCATCGCTGCGCGGTCGATGGCCTGCTCGAACCGTTCGGTCAACTGCACCTTGGTGCCGCGCCGCCCCTTGCCCACGATCACCTGGGCCGGGATGTCGCGCCAGTAGACGATGGTTACATCCGGCATGGGCTCGATTCCTCCACCACTCGCTCCCCTCCCTGAATAATCGCCTTTCGCGACAGCAAAGGTCGGATTTCGACATGGGATCATCGGTCCGCGACCATTGCGGCGCGGCAAAGCGCGCGGATGTGTTTTGCCGCACAGCGGCATGGGCGCGGGTGCGGGGCAGCCGGGCGCTTGTCTTGTCACCAAAACGACACTAGCTTGGGGGCAACCACAGATGGAGGGCGGCCAATGACGCCCCGGCGTCCCCTTGGGGCGGACGCGATCCCGCCGTCGGATGACGCGCCCGCAGGCGTGCCCGGCCCGGTCGAACCGTCGGCCCCGTCTCGCCCCGGTCCCTCGTCGCTTTACGCGGCGCTGGATCTGGGCACAATTTCGTGCCGGATGCTGATTGCCCAGCCAAGGGGCAGTCAGTTTCTGGTCGTGGACAGCTTTTCCAAGACCGTCCAGCTTGGCACCGGGCTGGAGGCCTCGGGCCGGCTGTCGCGCGCGGCCATGGGGCGCACGGTGCAGGCGCTGCGGATCTGCAAGAAAAAGCTGGAGAAACACGGCGTCACCCGGATGCGCCTCGTCGCGACCGGGGCCTGCCGGCGGGCCCGCAACTCGCGCGATTTCATCCGCCAGGTGCGGCGCGAAACCGGCCTGTCGCTTGAGATCATCCAGCCCGAGGAGGAGGCGCGGCTCGCCGTCATCTCCTGCGCGCCGCTGGTCTCGCGCCGGGCCGAGCAACTGCTGGTGGTGGATATCGGCGGCGGGTCGACCGAACTCGTCTGGATCGACCTGTCGACGGTTGCGCCCGAGGATCGGCCGCGGGCGATCATGCGGCTGGGGCGCGGGTTCGAGGCGCGCGGCGCGGGCGAGGCGCGGGTGGTCGACTGGATCTCGGTTCCTCTGGGGGTCGCGACGCTGAAGGATCAGTTCCAGGATGTCGAGGACGACGCCGCCCGCTTTGCCCTGATGAGCTGGTTTTTCGAGGAAAACCTGCAATCCTTCCGCCCTTATTCCTCGCAGAACCGGCGCGAGGGGTTTCAGATCATCGGCACATCCGGCACTGTGACGACCGTGGCGGCCTCGTTCCTGAACCTGCGCCGCTACGACCGGGCCAAGGTCGACGGATTGCAGATGACCTCGGACCAGATCGACAGCGTGATCCGCGAATACCTGAGCCTCGGGCCCGAGGGGCGGCGGACCGATCCCCGCATCGGGCGCGACCGGCACACGCTGATCATGTCGGGGGCCGCGATCCTTCAGGCGCTGATGCGGATCTGGCCGACCGACCGGCTGTCCGTTGCCGACCGGGGCCTGCGCGAGGGGCTGCTATACGCACAAATGAGCGCCGACGGCGTGTTGGAAGAGGGGCCATGTGAATGACCGAGAAGAACACCTCCGGCCGCGGCCAGCGCGACCTGCGCGTGCGGGTGAAGACGGCGAAGGGGCGCAAGCTGTCTTCGACGCTGTGGCTGGAACGACAGTTGAACGATCCTTACGTCCAGAGGGCGAAGAAAGAGGGGTTTCGCGGCCGCGCGGCCTATAAGATCCTGGAACTCGACGACAAATACGGCTTTCTCAAACCCGGCGCGCGGGTGGTCGACCTCGGCTGCGCGCCCGGCGGCTGGTGCCAGGTGGCGGTGGAGCGGGTCAACGCGCTTGGCCAGAACCCGAAGAAGCTCCAGGGCACCGTCCTCGGCGTCGACCTGCAAGAGGTCGAACCGATCGCGGGGGCCGAGATCCACCAGCTCGACTTCCTGTCGGACGAGGCGGATGCTTTGGTGAAAACCTGGCTCGGCGGGCGGGCGGATGTGGTGATGTCCGACATGGCCGCCTCGGCCAGCGGTCACAAGGCGACGGACCACCTGCGCATCATCGCTCTGGTCGAGGCGGCGCTGGCCTTCGCCTTCGACGTTCTCGATGAAGGCGGAACCTTCGTCGCGAAGGTCCTGGCCGGCGGGGCGGAGAACGAGATGCAGACCACGCTGAAGAAGAACTTCCGCAAGGTCGCCAACGTCAAACCGCCGGCGAGCCGGTCGGACAGTTCCGAGAAATTCGTCGTGGCGCAGGGCTTCCGCGGCCGGCAGATCGCAGTCCCGGAGGGAGACGAAGAATAGGGGGCAGCGCCCCCTATCCTTGCACCATCAGCCGCCGCAATCCGTGGAAATGGTAGACATCGGCGTAAGCCGGCGGCGCGGCCAGCCGCAGGTTCGGCAGGCGGGCGAACAGGATCGGCAGCGCGATCTGCAATTCCAGCCGGGCGAGGGGGGCGCCGACGCAGAAATGCAGGCCCGCGCCGAAGCTGGTGTTGGGTTTCGCCACGCGTCCCGGCAGGAAGCGATCGGGCCGGTCCCACATTCCGGGATCGCGGTTCGCGGCCGCCAGCAGCAGCGCCACCCGGTCGCCGCGGGCGAATCCGTGGCCCATGACCTCGATATCCTCATAGGCCCAACGGGTGAACATATGCAGCGGCGGGTCGTAGCGCAGGATTTCCTCGACCGTCGGTTCCACCGCGCCGGGCGCGAGCGCCGCCGCCGGGGTGCGCGTCCCGATCAGGGTCTTTACCCCGTTGCCGATGGAATGGACCGTCGCCTCATGCCCTGCGTTCAGCAGCAGGATGCAGGTGGCGATCAACTCGTCGGTCGTCAGCCTTTCCCCCTCGGTTTCGGCGGCGATCAGGCTGGTGATCAGATCCTCGGCCGGTCGGGCGCGGCGTTCCTCGACATATCCGCGCATGAAGGCGACGAAGGCCCCGGTGGCGGCGACAGCGGCATCCTCGGACGCGCGGCTGCGGCCGGCCTGATACATGCCGACCATGGCGTTCGACCAGGCGAGCAGGTCCGGCCCCATCTCTTCGGGCACGCCGAGCAGGCGGGCGATCACCGTCACCGGCAGGGGCTGGCCGAAATGTTCCAGCAGGTCGAAGGGGCCTTCGGGGAAGCGGTCGGCCAGGTCGTGGCACAGCGCCTCGATCTCGGGACCCATGGCGGCGATGCGGCGCGAGGTGAAGGCGCGCAGCACGAGGTTGCGTAGCCGCGTGTGGTGGGGCGGTTCCAGTTCCAGCATGGAATGCGCCTCGACCGCGTAGAAGGGCGCGAGGTGGTGGGGAATGGGGCGGCGCAGTTCCTCCGGCTCCTCGCGGCCGAAGCGGCGGTCGCGAAAGATCGCGCCGACGGCGGCGGCCGAGGTGGTGCAGGTCAGACCATATTCGGACCAGAGGAAGAAGGGGCCTGCCGCGCGGGCGCGTTCGTAGAACGGATAAGGGTTCTGCACGAAGGCGGGATCGGTCGGCGATTGCGTGAGGACGGGCAGCGCTGTCATGCCCGCCGCCCCGGCAAGGCGATCACCCCTTGCGCGATCAGCACGCCGATGCCGACGATGGCCGCGCCGAGCGTCTGGGTCCAGTTCCAGCTTGCCCCCAGCACCCAGGCGAAGAACATCACATAGAACGAGGTCGCGTTCATATGCAGCGCCGCGACCCCGACCCCCAGCCGGTCGATCGAGGCGAGCCACAGGACCTGGCACAAGGCCATGCCGCCGATGGAAAACATCAGCAGCGCAAAGACCTGGGTCTGGCCGAATGTGCCCCAGGTGCCGGTGCCGACCGTCGCCCATTGCAAGCCGAAGGCAAGTGTCGCCGCGATCCCCGCGCCGGTCAGCGACAGGGCCGAACGGCCAAGCGGGGTCATCGCCGGAAAGGCGGTGACCGCCAGGCGCGAGCCGCTGGCGTAAAAGAGGTTGGACACCAGCGCCGTCGCCGCGCCTACCCCCAGCCCGAACTGGTCGAGCTTCGCCGCATAGGCGAGGATGCCGCCCGCCAGCGACAGGACGATGCCGATCACCAGCGCCCGCGTCACCCGACGCCCGTCGAGCGCGATCTCTATCCCCATGCCCATGATCGGCAGCAGGGCCGAGATCACCGCCACCGTCACCGCATCGGTATGGGTCTGTGCGATCACCAGCGTCAGCCCGGCGGCCGCGAACAGCGCGCCCACGCCGATGCCGCGCAGCCAGTGCGCACCGCGCAGCGCGCCCGTGCCCTCGGTCAGCCACCAGACCGGCAGCAGGCACAGCCCCGCCAGCGCCATCCGCATCGCGGTCAGCGCGACGGGCGGCACATGACCGATCAGGAAATCCGCCGCCGGCAGCGCCGCCGCCCAGATCACCATCGACCCCATGCAGTAAATATTCGCCTTCAGCAGCCCGATGCCGGGCGGCGTGGCGGCTGGCGCCGCAAGGGGGGCCGCGTCGAAGGCTGCGGCGGGCGCGGGATTTGTGCTCATGGTGCCAGCGATGCCCGACCGGGGACCCGCCGGCTTGCCCGTCCGCGACCTGTTCCGTGTCGTGGGCGGCCTGCGGGGCGTCCGTCGGGGTTGCGTTCGTCAGGCCGAGGCCGACAGGGCCGCGACGATGGGGCCGAAATCCGCGGCCTTCAGGCTCGCCCCGCCGACGAGCGCGCCGTCGACGTCCCGAACGGCGAAGATCTGCGCGGCATTGCCCGGCTTGACCGAACCGCCGTAAAGCAGCCGCACCCCCCCGGCCGCGAGGCCGATCCGCGCGGTCAGGCGCTCGCGGATGAAGCGGTG
>JAATGA010000212.1 GCA_015654855.1 Rhodobacterales bacterium | reverse complement strand
GGGGGCTGCCAATGCTGCGATAAGCGCCAAGCCGGTTCATCTTCACCTTCGACACCAGGCGCAGAAACTGGTGCGTGTCGGTCATCCGCGCCCATTCGCTGCGCAGGATGTCGAGCTTGCCGGGATTTTCCCGCGCGGTTTCGGTCTCGCGCCGTGGCTCGAAGGCGGTTGCCGGCGACTGATCCTCAAGCCGCAGATCGGCGGCCAGCCGGTCGAAGGCCGCCGCATCGCTTTCCGGGCGCAGGTGGACCTTGTGGATCGCATCGCCCGCCGCATCGAAAATCTGGATCGAGCGCCTGGTCCCAGCCTCTGCCGCCTCGGTCACGGCGAAGGCATGAACCCAGTGCTGCGGGAAGATGCGCAGGTCAATCGCCTCGGACAGCACCATCGCGGCATGACCGCCGCTCTGGTAATTGCCATAGGTGCCGACCCGTTCGGCCACGCAGGAATCGTTGCGGGTCAGCGCCAGCACCGGGCCAAGATCGGCCAGTGGCGGAACCAGCCGGTCGGGATGCGCCGCGATCCGGGTCACGCCCTCGCCGAGATACGCGGCGAGCAGCGCCGCCTCGGGGATGCCGAGCGTGGCGGCGAAATCGCGGGCACGGGTGCCAGGGTTGTCGCGCCGGGCGGCGCGGATGTCTTCAGGCGTCATCGCGAAGGACTCCCTTGCTTGGCGGACCGCCCGATGGCGGCTGGCAGGATACGGGCGGAGGGCGAAAGGAACCTGGCGGGCAGATCGCGGAAGACAGCCGGCTGGGTGGAGGATGCGGCGCGCGGGGCACCCGTCGGGTGCACCCGCGCGCCGGGCCTTGCCAGATCGCTATCGCGTCGGGGCCGCCCCCGCAAGATGCAGGTGGTCCGAATGCCCTGCGCCAGGATCAAGGCTGCGAGAGCGCGCCGGAGTCCGGCACCCCTCGCAGGTGGCGGGATCAGGCCATATGCACCCCGACCAGCGCGCGGACGCGCCGGAAGGCGGCCTCGGCCCCGGCGACGACGCGGGCCTCGTCGGACGGCGACAGGGGGGCCGCATTCAGCCCTTCCTTGAAGGCGCGCCAATGGGCGGCGCGCCCCTCGGGCGCCTCTGCCAGATGGCGGGCGCCGTGGCTTTCGGAAAGGCCCATCTTCTTCGCCGCCTTCAGCAGGAAGGCCGCGCCAAGGTTCGAGCCCTCGACGACATAAAGCCAGCCGAGCGCCTCGGGCAGCGGCAACGCCTCGGAGGCCGGCGTCTCCGGGGCGGAGAGGGTCACCTCCAGGTCGGCGGCATCCTGCGCGACCGCATCGAGCCGCGACAGGGCCGGCAGGCCGTCGATCAGCGCGCCAAGGTCGGCGCGGGCGTAAAGCGGGGCCACGTCGCGGTGAAAGGCATGTTGCACCTTCAGGAACCGGCCGTAATTCGCCACATCCCCGAAAGGATCGGCGGCCATAATCGAGGTGTCGAGGCTGTGATGCGCGGCACTGGTGGCCGCCCGCAGAACCTCGGCGCGCGACTGGATTTTGGTGGTCTGTGTGGTCATGGCGCCCTCGATCTGGCCCGGGGTTGTAGCGGGGCGCGCGGCGCGCGCCCGGTGCCGGTTTCAGGTTCTTGCCGTGGGCCGAAGACCGGCCCGCGGTTTCCGTCTCAGAAGGTCTTCGACAGGGTCAGTTTCACGTTCCGGCCGGCTTCGGGATAGGTCTCGACCGTGCCGGTGGCGAACTGGGTCACATAGCGCTTGTCGAAGACGTTCTCGACGGCGAAGTCGATCGCCAGCCCTTCGAGTGCGCCCTGCTGCACGACATAGCGCACCGAGATGTCGTGCACGCCCCAGCCCGGCCGGCGAATGTTGTTCAGCTCCAGCGACTCGCCGGCTCGCGCCGTCCACGATACGTCGAAGCCGTTGCGGAAGGTCTTGCCCAGGGTCAGGCTGACGGTATTGGCCAGCGTGTATTCATAGTCGATCCAGCCGGTCGCGACGCCGCTGGCCAGACCGCTTTTCTTGCTGTCGGTCACGGTGACGGCGCTGCGGGCGTGGAAACCGTTGTCCATCGCATAGGCGGCCTCGATCTCGATCCCTTCGGTCTTGAATCCGGGGTATGCGGTGACGAGCGTCCCGGTGTTCGCGTCCCAGATCTCCGTCCGGTAGACCCCGGCCGAAACGGTCAGCGTATCGCCGCCCGCCAAGATGTCCTGACCGGCGAACTTCACCCCCGCCTCGTAGGTGCGGCTTTTCGAGACGAAGGTGCCCATCCGTTTCGCAAGCGGGGTCGAGGTCATGCTCGCCACGTCGATGGTGGCCAGCCCCTCGCCATAGGTGAACGAACCATAACCGCTGAACCCGGCGCCCAGCCCCTTTTCGAAACCGAGGCCGGCAGTGCGGGCGGTGGTGCCGGCGTCATCGACACCAATCCCGGAACTGTCGACCAGATCATACAGCTTCTGGCGCTCGAACCGGGTGCCGGCGGTGACGGTAAGGTCGTTCTGAAACTGCATCTCGTCCAGCGCGAAGATGGCGGAGCTTTTGCGCTTGCCCGCACCCGCGACGCCGCTCATCGGCTCGTCGCGCTCCTGCCGCGACACCTCGATCCCAGCACGCAGCGTGTGGTCGATGGCCCCCGTGGCAAAGCGGGCGGTGTTCTTCACCGTCAGCGTGTCGGTATCCACCTTGTAGACGCCCGAGAAAAACAGGGCCACGCCGCTGATGCCCCGAAGGTCGAACTTCTGGCGCGAGGCGGTCAGTTGCGCCTCGAGGTCGATCAGTTCGTTGCCAGCGGGTTTGTAGCCATAGGTCAGCGAGGCGACCTGCCCGGCGCGATCCCGATCCACCAAGCCAAAGGCCGAGGAAACCGTCATCTGCGAGAAGGGCACGTTCCGTTCCGCGCTTTCGGAATCGACGTAGGAGAACGAAAGCCGCTGTTCCTTGTTCTGGCCAAAGCGGTAGTTCGCCTTGAACAGGTAGGACGGCACGTTGTAGCCGGCGCTGGACCCGATGGCATCGCCGTTGCCGTCCTTCTGCTGCTCTTGCCGGCGACGGGTGTAGTTGAACAGGAAGTCCAGATCCTCGGCCGGCTGCCAGGCCAGAGTCGTGGAGGTAACCCAGCCGTCGCCGTTGGTATTGCCGCCGACCATCTGGCGCAGGCGATAGCCGATCTGCCCGCCGGTCAGATCCGAGCCGTCGATGGTCTCCATCCCGACCGTGCCGCCGACCAGGTTCGAGCCGAATTCCAGCGAATTGAGCGGCCCCTTGTAGACCCTGACCGATTTCAGCAGGGCCGGGTCGGCAATCTGGTTGGTGGCATTGCGATAAGAGCTGCCGCCATCGGCGGAGGCGCCGTCGATGTTGAAGGCCAGTCGGGGGTCGTTGGCCTGCGCCGAGTTGCCGCCAAAGCCGCGCACGGTGATGTTGCTGCCCAGCACGTCATCGGCCCGGGCGACATGGACGCCCGACACGTCGTTCAGCGCCTCGGCCAGGGTGCCGGCCTGTTTTCGGGCAATGGCGTCGGCCCCGACGACGGAAACGCCCCCGGTCCCCGCAACGCCCGCGGTGCCATTGACGAACACCGGGTCGAGTACCACCGAGCCGGGCGCGGCCGGCGCGGTTGCATCCGCGCCCTCGGGTGCCAGGATCGTGACCGTATTGGCATTGCTGAACCGCCATTGCAGACCGCTGCCTTGCAGCGCGGCCGAAATCGCCTGCGCTGTGGTCAGATTGCCCTGCACCGCATTGGCACTGCGCGATGCGTCGGCGGTTTCGGGGAAGACGACGGCGATGCCGGCGATGCGTCCGATATCGTTCAGTGTCTGGCGGATCGGCCGCGCAGGGATGGCGAAGTCGTGACGCGCCTCGGCGACGCTTTGCGCCATGGCCTGCGGTGCCACGACTACCGTGGCGGCACAGCCGATCACGGTGGTGGCAAGCAGCAGCGCAAGGCTGCGGGAAGGTGATCTGGTGGTCATGGAAGCCCTTTCGTCCACTCTGTGAAGGGTGGCATCTGGCTTCCCTTGCCTCTCTGACGGTTGGGCGCGGCCCTTACCCTCAGCTTCGGCGAATTTTTTTTGCCGCGACCCACGGCGGACCCGGTCGGAGGCGGGTGCCTCCGGCCTGAACGGGATCAGGGGGGCGCCTGCGGCCCGATCACCACCAGCCGATTGCCAAGCCGGTGCATCGCGAATCCGACCGAGGCCTGAAGGGAGGCCAGCGCCCGATCGGAATCGACCAGCGAGAAGGACCCGCTGACCCGGTAATCGGCGACGCTGCCCAGAACGACGATCCGGCCCGGCCGGTTGCGCTCGACGCGTGCCAGCACATCGGCGAGTCGCGCGTCGTTGAACACCAGCCGTCGCTCGCGCCAGGCCATCGCCTCGCCGACATCCACATCGCGGGCCGGCGCAATTCCGGCCGCGCCATAGACCGTGGCCTGACCCGGCGACAGCAGCACCGGCAGGGCAGAACCATCGTCCAGCGTGACCCGCAGGCTGCCGCGT
Organism: Rhodobacterales bacterium; assembly: GCA_015654855.1. Taxonomy (GTDB): domain Bacteria; phylum Pseudomonadota; class Alphaproteobacteria; order Rhodobacterales; family Rhodobacteraceae; genus JAATGA01. The sequence goes on along the minus strand of JAATGA010000212.1, from coordinate 3,377 downwards.
TCCAGCGTGACGGCGACCGCATCCTGCTGCATCTGCACGTCGAAGGCGGTGCCCAGCACACGAGCCGTGCCGCCGCCCGCCCCGACCGTGAAGGGCACGTCGGAATGGGCGACATCGAAATAGGCCTCGCCCCGCAGCAAGGCGACGTGCCGCTCGCCCGGCCCGATGTCTTCGACGATCGCCGTATCGGCGCCAAGCCGGATGCGGGTGCCGTCCGCCAGCAGGATGTCGCGCTGCTCGCCATGTTCGGTGACATAGTCTGCCTGCAGATCCTGGATGAAATCCGGATGCTCCAGCCAGAGCCAGCCGGCCAGCAGCGGCAGGGCCAGGGCGGCGATGAACATCGTCGCGACCCCGGGCCGCGCCTTGCGTTCCGTCGCACGTTCCCGGCGGATTTCCTGCACCCGGGCGAGGGCTGCGTCCATGTCGTGCCGGTCGGCATCGGTCGCGGCGAAACCGGCCAGCGCCCATGTCTGGCTGATGCCGGTCCAGGCCGCCTCATGCGCGGGATCCGAGGCGAACCAGTCGTCGAATTCGCGCCGCTCACGCCGCGACGGACGGCCGTTCATCCGGGTGAACCAGGCGATGGCCTCGGTCTCGGCGCGCGAGACGGGCAGATCGTTCTGCACGATGGTCACAGCCTCTATCCCCCGGACCGGCCTTGGTTCCGCTCTGCCGGTTCCAGCACCGCGCGGCAGGCGACCAGGGCGCGCGCGATCTCGCGTTCCACCGTGCTGTAGGACAGGCCGAGCGCTGCCGCGATCTCGTCATAGGTGCAGCCGTGAGTGCGGTTCAGCAGGAAGATCTGCCGCCGCCGCGCCGGCATTGCGGCGAGCGCGGCCTGCAGGCGGCGCAGCCCCTCGGCCGCGATCAGCGCATCCTGCGGATCGGTGGCCTCGCCCGCGATCTGTTCGGGAAGCAGCAGGCCCGGCAAAGCGGCATGGCGGGCCTCGCGGCGGTAATGGTCTATCGTCGCATTGCGCAGGCAGCGGGCCAGATAGGCCGGTGTCAGCACGACGCTGTCGCGGGTGCGTTCCCATAGCCGTTCAAATGTGTCCTGCACCACATCGGCGGCCTGGGAGGAGCCGACGATCCGCGCGGCGCGGCGCGTCATCCAGCCCCCTTCGCTGCGGAACAGCGAGTCGAGCTGATCGGTCAAGGTCTTGGGCATCTGCGATGCTCTCAGAGATTCAAACGGCCCGGCCTGGGGGAAGTCGGCGCCGTGATGCAATTTCCGTGTGATTTTGTCAAGTTTCCACGCCCGCAACGGCGTTGTTGCCGGCCGGTCCTCTCTCCCACACCGTCGCCGTCGGGAGGCGGTCACATCATCAAAGCCGGGCATCAGCGAAAAGAGTTCGCCTGATGTGGTGGCCGTCGCGCCGGAAGGGCGGAATTGCGACGCCCTGAAACAGGGCCTTGTCCTGTCCGACGCCTGGGCCAACGATCCGCAGAAAACCGGAATGGTCGCGGTCGGCGATCTGGTGCCCGATCCTTCCCTCCCGACGCTTTGCCGCCGGACAGAGGTGCTGGATATGACGCCTGCCGATTATGCCTGCGACTTCAACGATCTGCGCGCCCGGCTGGAGCGCACCGCCGCGCAAGAGGGCTTGCCCGCGACCTGCATCGACGATCTGGCGGGGTTCTGCGCGAATCCGGCGGGAACCGGCATCGCCGCGCGGAATGCGGCCTTCGCCAGGACCCGATCGCCGATCCGGCGCCAGCGACCGGGTTCCGGCATGGCGGCGCCACGCCGGAAAGCCATCAGTGGACGGCTGCATACATCAGGTTTTCCTCGGTCGCGTCGCGGGGCGAGAACTCTTCGACCACCTTGCCCTGCCGCGCGACCAGCAGCCGGTCGGACAATTGCATCACCTCGGGCAGGTAGGACGATATGACCACGACGGCCTTACCCTCGTCCGCAAGCCGGTTGATCATCTGGTGGATCTCGGCGATCGCGCCGACGTCGACGCCCCGGGTCGGCTCGTCGAAGATGATCAGGTCAGGGTCCTGGATCAGCGATTTCGCGATCACCACCTTCTGCTGGTTGCCGCCCGAAAGCTCGATCACCCTGGCGTCCTTGCTGACCGCGCGGATGTGCAGCGACGCCCCCCAGTCCTCGCCGACGCGGTTCATATCGGACCGGCGCAGCCAGAACGAACGCCAGCCCGCTTTTGCCAGCCTGCCCATGAAGATGTTTGCCTTGATCGACATCGTCTCGAAGAACCCTTCGATCTTGCGATCCTCGGTGATGTAGGCGACCTTTTCGCGCAGGCTTTGCGCAGGAACGCGGTAGCGCACCCGCTTACCGCGGATAAAGATCTCTCCGCCGTTCAGATAGTTGCGCTTCAGCGCACCGCAGACGACCTTGAACGTCTCGGTCCGGCCCGAGCCGACGAGGCCGAAAATGCCCGTCACCTGGCCTGCGAAAACCGACAGCGAATTGTTGCGGACAACATTCCCCATCCGCAGATTCGACACTTGCAGGATGCGCTCGCCCGGCGGGCGGACATGTTCCTTGCGCTTGCCATACAGCTCTTCCGACAGGCTTCGGCCAACCATGGACTGCACGATCCGCGCCCGGTCGAAATTCGCCGTCGCGTCGGTGACGACATGCCGGCCATCGCGCAGAATGGTGATGCGGTCGGAAATCGCCAGGGCCTCTTCCAGCGCGTGGCTGATGAAGATGATCGCGACCCCGCGGCTTTTCAGCGTGTGAACAAGGTCGAAGAAATGCTTCTTCTCCTCGGGCGTCAGGGTCGCGGTCGGTTCGTCGAAGACGATGACGCGCGCATTCGACAGCATGGCGCGGGCGATTTCGATCATCTGCTTTTTCGCCGCGCCGAGGGTCTGGACGATCGCGGTCGGATCGACCTGGAAGTTCAGCGCCTGCATGAATTGCTGCGCCGCGATGTTGATGCCGCGCAGCCGGTTGAAGAAGTGCTCGTTGCCCATGAACAGGTTCTGCGCCACGGTCATCGACGGGACGAGGCTGGTTTCCTGAAACACCATGGCGATCCCCGCCTCCAGCGCCGCCGCAGGGGTGCGCAGGGTGACGGGTTTGCCGTCCAGCAGGATCTCGCCGGCACTCGGCTCCACCACGCCGGCGATCATCTTGGTCAGGGTGGACTTGCCCGCACCGTTCTCGCCCAGCAGGGCATGGACCTCGCCCGGTTCGAGGGTGAAGCTGATGTTCTCCACCGCCGCGACGCGGGCGTAGAACCTGGTCAGGCCGCGCAGTTCCAGAACGGGTGTCATTGCGCGTCCTCCCCGATGCCGTTCGCCGCACGGATCGCGGCAAGATCCAGGCGCAGCAGCCGCCCCGCACCTTTCGACAGGGCGTAGACATGTCCGTCCTGTTCCAGCGCGGTGACGATGCC
>JAATGA010000023.1 GCA_015654855.1 Rhodobacterales bacterium | reverse complement strand
CAACTCGTTGGTGTTGTTCTCGTAGAACGACAGACCAAAGACGCCGACGGCGGCCTTGTCGGTGTCCAGACGTTGCAGGGTTTCGGTATAGTCGCCGTCGATGTCGACCGAAACGCCATCGGTGCGCAGCTTCATGCACTCGCCGGTGGCGGCTTTTTTCTTCGCGTCGTCGTCGCCGTCGGCGGCGGCCGCGAACAGATCATAGGCGCCGGTCGATTTGCAGCCCGCGACGATCAGCTTTTCGTCGAAGACTTCCCGGGTGCCGTGCTTGGTGCCCGGGATGAAGGCCAGCAGCTTCTGGTCGGGCAGAGCGGCGTTGACTTCTTTCCAGGTCTTGTTCGGGTTGGCGACCAGCGTGCCGTCTTTGGCGACCTGCGCGCCGAGAGCGGCATAGATGTCGGCGGGAGTGAAGGCGAATTCCGGGCCGTTCACGTCCGAGGCGAAGACGATCCCGTCATAGCCAAAGCGGACTTCCATGATGTCGTTCACGCCGTTGGTCTTGCACAGGTCGATATCGCCCTGCGAGATGCGGCTCGACGAGTTGGCGATGTCGATGGTGTTTTCGCCCACGCCTTCGCACAGTTTTTTCCGGCCGGCGCCCGAACCGCCGCCTTCCACGACCGGCGCCGGGAAGTCGAGGTTCTCGGCAAAGGCCTCGGCGACGATGGTAGCATAGGGCAGCACGGTGGACGAGCCCGAGACCTGGATCTGATCGCGCGCCATCGCCGCGGTGGCCGAGACGGCGGCCAGGGCCAGCGTCGAGACGGTGAGTTTCATGGACATGCGGTTTGCTCCTGCATTCGCTATGACGACCGCCCGGACGGCGATCCCGCGCTCCGTCTAGGCCGCGTTGCCAAAGCTTTTGCGACACGGATGTAACACAGACATGACAAGACCCTTGCCGAAACGGAAACCCTGCCCCCCGCTCTTTACCGCGCCACCCCCTCCCCGCACGGGTCAGGATATTGACCTCAAACAGATAATCAGGATTCCGGCAGCAGGATGGTAAAGGTGCTGCCCTGGCCGGGGCGGCTTTCGATCGTCAGCCTGCCGCGGTGACGGTTGACGATATGTTTCACAATCGCCAGCCCCAGACCCGTCCCGCCCTTCTCGCGCGAGCGGTGGCCATCGACCCGGTAGAATCGCTCGGTCAGCCGGCCGAGGTGGATCTGGTCGATCCCCTCGCCGAAATCGCGCACCTCGATCTTCGCCATGGAGCCGCGCGGCCCCTGCCCCCGCCCCAGCGTGGCCAGCACCCGCCCGCCGGCGCCGCCGTATTTCACCGCGTTTTCGATCAGGTTGTTCAGAACCTGGGTGATCTGGTCGGGATCTGCCGGCACCTCCAGCGGGTGATCGGCGCCGGCGACCTCGATGGAAACGCCCTGCTCCTCGGCCATCGGCCGCAGCGCCAGGACCGAGGCGCGCAGAGCCGCCGCCAGGTCGATCGGTTCGGTGGGCCGCACCCTCTCCTGCGCCTCGACCCGGGACAGTTGCAACAGATCGCGGACGAGGCGGTTCATCCGCTCGGCCTCGCGGGCCATGATGCCGAGAAAGCGGTCGCGCGCCGCCGCATCCTCGCGCGCGGGGCCGCGCAGGGTTTCGATAAACCCCAGAAGGGCCGTCAGCGGCGTGCGCAACTCGTGGCTGACGTTCGCCACGAAATCGCGGCGCATCTGGCCGATCTGCTCCTGCTCGGACAGGTCGAGAAAGGTGCAGACCACCCCTTGCGGCACCGGCGTGACGGTGACGCGATGCACCACCTCGGACGACGGGCCCGGGATGACATGCCTCACCTCAACCGTCGGGGCGCCTGGCTGCATCGCCCGCCCGATCGCCTCAAGCAGCGCGGGCTGGCGCAGCGTCAGCCCGTGGTGCCGCCCCGTCGGATCGGCGCCGAGCAGCGCCACCGCCGGCGCATTGGCGGCCGCGACCCGTTCGTCCCGCCCGATCAGCACCACCGGCACCGGCAAGGCCGCGATCAGTTGCTGGCTGTCGTCCAATATCCCGTTCCCCCGGCCGTTCGCGGCGCACCGCTTGTGCCGGGGGACTGTAACGGTAATCCTTCGCCCCGCGCCAGAGCGGGCTCAGTTCAGCCGGAACTCGCCCACGACATTGCGCCATTCGGCCGGGCCGATCAGCTTGCGGTGGGTGAAGCGCACCGAATGCAGCGGCCCCTCGATCTTTTCCTGCCAGAATTCGATGAAGCCGAACAGTTTAGGATGATCCGGCGCCAGATCGTATTCCTGCCAGATGAAGCTGTTGAGCACATGTCGATAGTCCGGCATCCTGTAGAAAAGCTCGGCCGTGGTCAGGCCATAGCCCTTCAGCATCAGTTCCGTTTCGCTGACATCCCGCATCGCGTTTCCCCGCAATTGCCACCTGTCGTCGCATTTCGCCACAGCAGAGGTTAATTTTCAACGAAAACAATATGTTGTCACTCACCCCCGGCGGCTGCCACCGATGCCGGGACGGCAGGATTGCACCCCCGGCGAGGGGTGGTATAACCTGCGTTCAACGGCGTGAAACCAAGGCGGACCTGAACGTGAGCGACAGCCCCGAAGACACGGACAACAAAGAAGAAAAGCCGCGGAGCGAATGGGGCGGCCCGCAGATTTCCATCGCCGAGGAGATGAAGACCGCCTATCTGGATTACGCGATGAGCGTGATCGTCAGCCGCGCGATCCCCGATCTGCGCGACGGTCTGAAACCTGTGCATCGGCGTATTCTTTATGCGATGCACGAAGTCGGCAACACCTCGGACAAGCCCTACCGCAAATCGGCGCGCCCCGTCGGCGACACGATGGGGAAATACCACCCCCATGGCGACAGCGCGATCTATGACGCGCTGGTCAGGATGGCGCAGCCGTTCTCCATGTCGCTGAAGCTGCTGGACGGCCAGGGCAACTTCGGCTCGATGGACGGCGACTCGGCGGCGGCGATGCGCTATACCGAGGTGCGGATGGACAAGCCCGCCGCCTTTCTGATGGCCGACATCGACAAGGATACGGTCGATTTCCAGGATAACTACGACGGCAAGGACCGCGAGCCGACCGTCCTT
>JAATGA010000150.1 GCA_015654855.1 Rhodobacterales bacterium | reverse complement strand
GGCCGTCCATGACATCGACATGGACCCAGTCGGCGCCTTGCGCCTCGATCGCCTCGCATTCCGCGCCGAAGGCCGCGAAATCCGCCGACAGGATCGAAGGCGCGATCTTGATCTTACTCGTCATCTCAATGCAGCCGGTCCGCGATCAGCTTGAGCAGCTTTTTATGGTCGGCCTCGAAGTTGCGGATGCCTTCGGCGAGCTTTTCGGTCGCCATGGCATCCTCGTTCAGTTGCCAGCGGAAATCGGCCTCGTCGAGGCTGATCCTCGGCGTGCCGGAGGCTTTGGAGGCATCGAGATACCGCGTCAGCGTGGCCTCGTCGCCTTCCAGTTCGGTCAGCAGTTGCGGCGAGATCGTCAGCCGGTCGCAGCCGGCCAGCGCCTTGATCTGCCCGGTGTTGCGGAAGGACGCGCCCATCACCACGGTCGCGATGCCGTTCGATTTGTAGTAGTCGTAGATGCGGCGAACGGATTTGACGCCCGGATCTTCCTCCGGCTCGAATTTCCTGCCGCCCTCTTTCGCCGAATACCAGTCGGTGATCCGGCCGACGAAGGGCGAGATCAGGAAGGCCCCGGCCTCGGCGCAGGCGACGGCCTGGGCAAAGGCGAACAGCAGCGTCAGGTTGCACTGGATCCCCTCGCCCTCCAGCACTTCCGCCGCGCGGATGCCTTCCCAGGTCGAGGCGAGCTTGATCAGGATGCGGTCGCGGGCAATGCCCTTCGCCTCGTAGCCGGCAATGATGCCGCGCGCCTTGGCGAGGGAAGCGTCCTTGTCGAAGGACAGGTTCGCATCGACCTCGGTCGAGACGCGGCCCGGAACCAGCGTCGTCAGCACCGCGCCCACACCAAGCGTCAGCGCATCGGCGATGGCCAGCGGCGTCGCGCCGGATTTCTTTCCGGCCTCGATCTCTTTCGCCACCAGTTCCTCGAAATCGGGGCTTTGCAGCGCCTTCAGCAGAATCGAGGGGTTGGTGGTGCAATCCACCGGCTTCAGACGGCGGATCGCCTCGACATCGCCGGTATCGGCGACGACGGTGGTCATGGACCGCAACTGGTCGAGAGCGTTCGACATGGGGTTTCCTCCTCGCTTGGGCGCGCGCATCAGATAGCGTCGAACGCCCCCGGCTTCAATCGAAAGCGCGGAACGGCGCGAAATCGCAGGATCCGGGTCGCCCCCCCCGCGTCCGCGCGTCAGATTCCGCTGACAAAAGGAGATAGTCGCGATGCCACTGCGTTTCACCCCCCTGCCGACCGAAACCGTGCGCGCCTTTCAGGCGGGCGGAGCGGATATATGGGGCCTGCCGCCCGAGCACCGCCTGGCCGAGGGCGGCGAGCCCTGCCGTCATTGCCTGCGCCCCGTCGCGGCGGGGGCGGAGATGCTGGTGCTGGCGCATCGCCCGTTTCCCGCCCCGCAACCCTATGCCGAGGCCGGGCCGATCTTTCTGTGCGCGACCCCTTGCGAGGCCGGCGGCGGGGCGGAGATTCCGGCGATCCTGTCCTCGCCCGACTACATCGTCCGGGGCTACGGGCCGGATCACCGCATCGTCTACGGCACTGGCGCGGTGGTTCCGACCGACCGCATCCCGGCCGAGGCTGCGGCGCGGCTGGAGGATCCGCGCGTGGCCTATGTCCACGTCCGCTCCGCCCGCAACAACTGTTATCAGTGCCGGATCGACCGGGACTGAATTGACCGGGGCCGAAGGGCCGGCGTCAATGCGCGGCGGCCCAGTTCGGCCCCTGTCCGGCATCGACGATCAGCGCGACATCGAGCGTCACGGCGGGGTCCGCCGCACCCTCCATCACCGCCTTGGCGACAGGGATCAGGCGGCCGGCCTGATCCTCGGCCACCTCGAACAGCAATTCGTCATGGACCTGGAGCAGCATCTTCGCGTCGATCCCCTCGATGGCCGCCGGCATACGGATCATCGCGCGGCGGATCACATCGGCGGCCGTTCCCTGGATCGGCGCGTTGATCGCCGCGCGACGGGCGAAGCCGGCGGTCGGACCTTTGGAGTTGATCTCGGGCGTGTGGATCTTGCGGCCGAACAGCGTCTGCACGAAGCCATTGGCCTTCGCATAGGCAATCGTCGCGTCCATGTATTCACGGATGCCCGGGAACCGCTCGAAATAGCGGTCGATGAAGCCCTGCGCCTCGGCGCGCGGAATGCGCAGGTTACGGGCGAGGCCGAAGCCGGAGATGCCGTAGATCACCCCGAAGTTGATCGCCTTGGCCCGCCGGCGGATTTCCGGCGTCATCTGGTCCAGCGGCACGCCGAACATCTCGGATGCGGTCATCGCATGGATGTCGATCCCGTGCAGGAAGGCGTCCTTCAGCGCCGGAATGTCGGCCATATGGGCGAGAATGCGCAACTCGATCTGGGAGTAATCCAGGCTGACCAGAACCCTGCCCTTCGGTGCGACAAAGGCCTCGCGGATGCGGCGGCCTTCCTCGGTGCGGACGGGGATGTTTTGCAGGTTCGGATCGGTCGAGGCGAGACGGCCCGTGTTCGCCCCCGCGATGGAATAGGAGGTATGAACCCGCCCCGTTTCCGGGTTGATCGCGGTTTGCAGCGCGTCGGTATAGGTCGATTTCAGCTTCGCCACCTGCCGCCAATCGAGCACGCGCGCGGCCAGCAGCGCGGCATTGGGGTTCGTATCCTCCATCGTCGTGATGTCTTCCAGCACGTCGGCTCCGGTCGCCCAGGCCCCGGTCTTGCCCTTTTCGCCGCCCGGCACCGCCATCTGGTCGAAGAGGATCTCGCCCAGTTGCTTGGGGGAGCCTACGTTGAACTTCTGCCCCGCAACTTGCTGGATTTCATCCTCCAGCCCCGCCATTTTCTGCGCAAAGGCGTTCGACATGCGCGACAGCGTATCGCGGTCGACCTGGACCCCCGCCATCTCCATCGCCGCAAGCACCGGGATCAGCGGGCGTTCCAGCGTTTCATAGACGGTGGTCACCCGGGCGCGATGCAGGCGAGGGCGGAAGGTTTCCCAGAGCCGCCAGGTCACGTCTGCATCTTCGGCGGCGTATTTCACCGCCTCGTCCACCGCCACGCGGTCGAAGGTGACCTGGGCCTTGCCCGAACCGATCAGCGATTTGATCGGAATGGGCGTATGCCCGAGATAGGTTTCCGACAGCAGGTCCATGCCATGGTTATGCAGGCCCGCGTGCATCGCATAGGACATCAGCATCGTGTCCTCGATCGGCGCGACCCTGATGCCGTTGCGGGCAAAGATCTTGGCGTCATATTTCAGGTTCTGGCCGATCTTCAGGATCGCGGGGTCCTCAAGCACCGGCTTCAGCGCGGCCAGCACCTCATCGAGCGGCAATTGCCCCTCGACCAGGCCCACGCCGCCAAACAGATCGTCGCCACCCTGACGGTGCCCGACCGGAATATACGCCGCCCGCCCCGGCGCGGTGGCAAGCGAGGTCCCGACCAATTCCGCCCGCATCTCGTCAAGCGAGGTTGTCTCGGTATCCACCGCGACGAAGCCCAGGTCGCGGATCCCGGCAATCCAGGCATCGAGCGTGGCCCGGTCTGTAATCGCGACATAGGTGGCCGGGTCGAAGG
>JAATGA010000275.1 GCA_015654855.1 Rhodobacterales bacterium | reverse complement strand
TCGCTGGCCGAAACCGTCACCGCGCGGTTCCGCCGCCGCAAGCTGATCAGCTTCGCCGTGCCGCTGGCGATCCTCGCCTATCTGGTCTTTGCCGCCTTCGCCTTCGACATCGCGGGCCTTGCCGCGCGCGCGCGCCTCGACAATGCGGCGGTGCTGTTTTCCGACTTCTGGAAGCACAAGACCCATGTGACCCGCGACAACCGCTCCGGCCGGCTGACCGTTTCCATCGAGGGTGAGGCCAAGGGGGTCTATCCCCCCGACCGCCTGCCGGGCTGGGTGAAGACCGACGGAACCACGACGACGGTCGATCTGGGGGGTGGCCATATCGTCACCTACGACGACCGGGGCGCGCGTTACGTCGTGCCCGGCTACGGCACGATCGACATCTGGCCCACTGCCGACGCGCTGACCTTCACCGCGCCAGAGCCGCATCCCGCCTGGATCAACGCCAGCGAAAACCGGATCAGCGTGACCACCGACGCGGGCCGCTTCGCCTATACCCGCTCGAAGGTCGAGTCCTTCAGATACGAACCCGGCTGGGCTCTGTTCTTCTTCACCCTCGACAGCCCGTTCCATTACATGAGCTGGGGGGAACTGGCGGCCTCGGCGCTGTGGGGCGAGCGGATATACCCCGAGCGGTCCAACATCGCCGCCATGGTGCACGACTTCTGGACCAATACGATGTGGCGGCACAGTGATGTGGCCTGGGCGATGTTCGAGACCGTGCTGATGGCCTTTCTCGGTACCTTCGGCGCGGCCGTCGTGGCGCTGCCGCTGGCCTTTATGGCGGCGTCGAACATGATGCCGCTCCGGGCGGTGCGGTTCGGGTTGCGGCGGGTCTTCGACTTCATCCGGGGCGTCGACGGGCTGATCTGGACCATCGTTCTGGCCCGTGCCTTCGGTCCCGGGCCGATGACCGGGGCGCTGGCCATCCTGCTGACCGACACCGGCAGCTTCGGCAAGACCTTCTCGGAGGCGGTGGAGAATATCGACGAGAAACAGGTCGAGGGGATCCGGTCGACCGGCGCGAACACCGTGCAGCGGGCGCGGTTCGGGGTGATGCCGCAGGTGATGCCCGTGCTGCTGAGCCAGGTCCTCTATTTCTTCGAATCGAACACCCGCAGCGCCACGGTGATCGGGGCCATCGTCGGTGGCGGCATCGGGCTGATGCTGACCCAGGCGATCCAGACCCAGAAGGACTGGGAGGATGTGGCCTGGTATATGGTGCTGATCGTGCTTATGGTCATGGCGATGGACAGCCTGTCTGGCTGGCTGCGCCGCAAGCTGATCAAGGGGGAATGATGCCGCGCCTGTCTGCCACGGAGCCTTTCCTCCACCCCGGATGCGAGATCGCGGAGTCGACCTTCGGCGCGTATAACGAGATCGGCCAGGGCACGCGCCTGCGCAACACGCATTTCGGCGACTATTCTTATTGCGACCGGTTGTGCGACATCGCCAATACCGTGGCAGGCAAGTTCGCGAATATCGCCGCGATGGTGCGGATCGGGCCGACCGACCATCCGATCACCCATGCCGCGCTGCACCATTTCCACTATCGCACCTCGTATTTTTGGCCGGATCTGGAGGATGATGCGGTGTTCATGGCTGCCCGTTCGGCGCGGCGGACGATGCTGGGTCACGATTGCTGGATCGGCCATGGCGCGATCATCAAGCCCGATGTGACCATCGGCATCGGCGCCATCGTGGCTTCCGGCGCGGTGGTAACGAAGGATGTGGCCCCCTTCACCATCGTCGCCGGCGTCGTGGCCGAGCCGCTGCGGCCGCGCTTTCCGGCTGCTGTCGGGGAGCGGCTCCTGGCGCTGGCATGGTGGGACTGGTCGCATGACCGGCTGCGCGCGGCGCTGCCCGACTTCCGCCGGATGAAGGCAGAGGCCTTCCTGGAGAAATACGAGGGCTGAGGCGCTTACGCGCCGACCGGGGTGCCCCTGCCGCACCCACCCGGCCTCCCCCCTTTTCAGACAGAAAATGAAGGGGGACCGGGGCTCTATGGCTCCGGCGCGAGGGTCAGGGTTACGCGGTCGCCCGCGAACCAGGTGGTGCCGTATTCGACCGGGGTGCCGTCGCCGTCGACGTTGATCGCGACCGAGCGCAGGACGGGTGTGCCCTCGGCCACCTGCAAGGCCAGGGCCTGCAAAGGGTTCGCGAGCTTTGCCGTCAGCCGGGTCGAGGCGCGGGTGTAGTCGGTCAGCCCGCAGGCGGCCAGGGCTGCGGTAACGGACTGCGTTCCTTCCATCTGCCGCAGAAAACCCGGAAACCGCGCCGCGTCGAAAACCGAGCGAAACACCGCGAGCGGCTGGCCGTCGACCAGCGAGATCCCCTCGATCACATGCACGGCGGCCCCCGGGGCGAGGCGCAGTGCCGCCGTCTCTTTCCCGTCGGCGGCGCGGGTTTCCAGCAGGGTCAGTCGGCGCGAGGGCGTGCGCCCCGAGGCCGCGACGTTCTGATGGAACCGCACTCGCCGGCCGAGCGCGTAATCGGTCGGCCGGGCGGTCACGAACACCCCTGCCCCGCGCCGCGACCGCAGCGTGCCGGCGTCGATCAGTACCGCCAGCGCATGGCGCACGGTATGGCGATTGACGCCGAACCGGGCGGAAAGTTCCGCCTCGGTCGGCAACTTGTCGCCGGGTCGGTAATGACCCTCGGCGATCTCGGCCGACAGGGTGCCGGCGATGGTCTTCCAGATCGGACTGCGGGTCATGGGGTCGTTCGTCACCAAAAATTCATGCGGCGGGGGGTTGAGCCGACTCAGGGGTCGGGCTACGACATGTCTAGTTGTATAGTAATCTGGACAAATCCGCAAGCTGTCGAGGTCCCGGATGCCGAATGCGAACGAAACCCGCAAAGACTGGATGGCGGTGCTGGCCAAGGCCCCGCCGGGCCGGCTGGCAGCGCTGATGCCCGATCCGCCGCCGCATGAGTTTCTGCGCGCGCCGGAGATCGGGGCGGTGATGTTGCGCGGTCGGATCGGCGGCACGGGGGCTGCGTTCAACCTGGGCGAGATGGCGGTGACGCGCTGCTCGGTCCGGCTCGGCTGCGGCACGGTGGGTCATGCCTGCGTGCAGGGCCGCGACAAGGATCACGCCCGCCGCGCGGCCCTTGCGGATGCGCTGATGCAGACCGATGCGGCAGCGGAGATCGCCACCTCCGTTCTGGCTTCGCTGCGCAACGAGGCTGTGGCGAAACGCGATGCGCGTGCGGCGAAGGCCGCCGCCACCCGCGTCGAATTCTTCACCCTGGTGCGCGGAGAGGACCAATGAACACGATCATGACCGGCGGTTTCGCCGAGCCTGCGATCCAATCCGCCCGCACCTTCCGCGCTTTGCTGGAGGCCATGGCGCGTCCGGGCCGGATCGGGACTGTCGGGGGCGCCGAGCCGCCCGCGCCCCTGTCCGTTGCCGCCGGCGTGGTGCTGCTGGTGCTGACCGATCCGACCACGCCGCTGCATCTGGCGGGGGATGCCGATTGCGCGGCGGTGCGGTCCTGGATCGCCTTTCACACCGGCGCGCCGCTGGTGGCGGCGGAAGAGGCGCAGTTCGCGCTCGGCACATGGAACGCCTTGCAGCCCGTGACCCGCTTCCTCATCGGCGAGCCGGCCTGGCCCGACCGCTCCGCCACGCTGATTGTCGAGACCGATCGGCTGGAACCGCGGGGCGCGCGCCTGACAGGCCCCGGCATCGGGACCGAGGCGCGGCTGACCCTGCCGGAAACGGCGGCCTTTCGCCTGAACCGGGCGCAATTCCCGCTGGGGTTCGACACGATCCTGACCTGCGGCGACCGGCTGGCCGCCCTGCCCCGCAGCACCCGCGTGGAGGACAACTGATGTATGTCGCCGTCAAAGGGGGCGAGCGTGCCATCGACGCCGCCCATGCCTGGCTGGCCGAGGAGAGGCGCGGCGATCCCGCCGTCCCCGAACTGTCGGTCGCGCAGATCCGCGAACAGATGACGCTCGCCGTCAACCGGGTGATGGCCGAGGGCTCGCTTTACGACCCCGACCTCGCGGCGCTGGCGATCAAACAGGCGCGGGGCGATCTGATCGAGGCGGTATTCCTGATCCGCGCCTGGCGGACCACCCTGCCCCGCTTCGGCGCCTCGGAACCCGTGGACACGGGCGCGATGGCGGTGGACCGGCGCATCTCGGCCACGTTCAAGGATCTGCCCGGCGGCCAGGTTCTGGGACCGACCTTCGACTACACGCACCGCCTGCTCGACTTTGCGCTCGCCGCCGAGGGCGAGGCGCCGCCTGCCCCGACCGCCGATGTCCGCGACGAGCCGGTGCCGCATGTCGCGACCCTTCTGAACCGGGACGGGCTGATCGAGGACGAGGCGCCCGACGACACCCCGCCGCCCGATCTGACGCGCCAGCCGCTGGAACTGCCCGCCAGCCGCGCGCTGCGCCTTCAGGCGCTGGCGCGCGGGGACGAGGGGTTCCTCTTGTCGCTCGCCTATTCGACGCAGCGGGGCTACGGACGAACCCATGCCTTCGTCGGCGAACTCCGCATCGGCCGCGTCGCGGTCAAGGTCGAACTGCCCGAACTCGGCTTCGCGGTCGAAATCGGCGAGGTCGAACTGACCGAATGCGAAAGCGTGAACCAGTTCAGAGGCTCGAAGACCGAGCCGCCGCAGTTCACCCGCGGCTACGGTCTCGTCATGGGTCAGTCGGAACGTATGGCGCTGTCGATGAGCCTGGTCGACCGGGCGTTGCGCTGGCAGGAGTTGGGCGAGGATTTCACCGGCGCCCCGGCCCAGGACGAGGAATTCGTCATCAGCCATTGCGACAACATCCAGGCGACGGGGTTCCTCGAACATATCAAGCTGCCGCACTACGTCGATTTCCAGGCCGAACTCGAACTGGTCCGCCGGCTGCGGCGCGAGGCCTTGCTTGCGGCGAACCCCGGGGCGGAGGAGGCGGCGGAATGACCGGACCTTCAATGCCGCTGGCTGCGGTCGATCCGGTCGCGCAGGGCGATCATCGCCTGAAAGAACCGCCGGGTCCGCCGCCACAGCAGAAAGGCCATCGGACCCAGCACGACGAGGCCGACGGCGGCGAGGATCAGAAAGCTGGCGAGGGTGTCGGCGGCAGGGGACATAGCGTGACCAGGGTGATGAGCGATTATAACTTCGCATACCTCGACGAACAGACCAAGCGGATGATCCGCCGCGCCCTGCTGAAGGCGCTCGCCGTGCCCGGCTATCAGGTACCCTTCGCCAGCCGCGAGATGCCGATGCCCTATGGCTGGGGCACCGGCGGGGTGCAGGTGACGGCGGCTTGTCTGGTGCCCGAGGACCGGCTGAAGGTCATCGACCAGGGCGCGGACGACACGACCAACGCCGTGTCTATCCGCCGGTTCTTCGAGCGCACGGCGGGGGTGGCGACGACCGGCCATACCGAAGCCGCCACCCTGATCCAGACCCGCCACCGTATCCCGGAAACCCCGCTGACCGAGGGGCAGATCCTCGTCTATCAGGTGCCGATCCCCGAGCCGCTGCGCTTTCTCGAACCACGCGAGACCGAAACGCGCAAGATGCACGAGTTGGAGGAATACGGGCTGATGTATGTGAAGCTTTACGAGGACATCGCCCGCCATGGCGAGATCGCGACCGCCTACGCCTATCCGGTGAAGGTCGCAGGGCGCTATGTCATGGACCCCTCGCCCATTCCGAAATTCGACAATCCGAAACTCGGGGGCTGTGCCGCGATTCAGCTTTTCGGCGCGGGGCGCGAGGCGCGGATCTATGCGCTGCCACCCTGGACGGAGGTTGTGAGCCTCGATTTCGAGGATCATCCCTTCGTGGCCTCGAAGGCCGATCACTCCTGCGCGCTGTGCGGGGCGGGCAACAGCTATCTGGACGAGGTGATCACCGACGACCGGGGCAGCCGGATGTTCGTCTGCTCGGACACCGATTTCTGCGCGGGTCGCCAGGCGGCGGGGAAAGCCGGGTCCGAAGGCCCGAAGGAGGGCGCATGATGGGCGCGGCGGATCTGAATATTCCGGTCAGGATGAAAGAACAGCCGCTTCTTTCGGTGCGGGACCTTGGCAAGCGCTACGGGCAGCGGATCGGTTGCCGGGGGGTGTCCTTCGACCTTTACCCCGGCGAGGTACTGGGGATCGTCGGCGAAAGCGGCTCAGGCAAATCGACGCTGCTGTCCTGTCTGGCCGGGCAGCAGCGCCCCGACGAGGGGCGGATCCTCTTCGACGGCACCGACGTTCTGGCCCTGTCCGAGGCGGCGCGGCGGCGGCTGCTGCGCGGTGATTGGGCCTATGTCCACCAGAACCCGCGCGACGGGCTGCGGATGGGCGTGTCCGCCGGCGGCAATGTGGGCGAGCGGCTGATGGCGGTCGGCGCGCGGAACTATGGCGTGATCCGCGAGACGGCGATCGACTGGCTGGGCCGGGTCGAGATCGCGGCAGAACGGATCGACGACCGCCCCTCCGCCTTTTCGGGCGGGATGCAGCAGCGGTTGCAGATCGCGCGCAACCTTGTGACCGGGCCGCGTCTGGTGTTCATGGACGAGCCGACCGGCGGCCTAGATGTCAGCGTGCAGGCCCGGCTGCTCGATCTGTTGCGGGGGCTGGTGCGCGATCTGGGGCTGTCGGCGATCATCGTGACGCACGACCTTGCCGTGGTGCGGTTGCTGGCCGACCGGCTGATGGTGATGAAATCCGGCCATGTCGTCGAAACCGGGCTGACGGATCAGGTGCTGGACGACCCGCAGCATGGTTATACCCAGCTTCTCGTTTCCTCTGTCTTGCAGGTCTGACGCGATGATCATGATCGAAAACCTTTCCAAGGCCTTCACGCTGCACAACCAGGGCGGGGTGCGGATCCCGGTGATGGCGGGCGCGGCGCTGCGGGTGTCGCCCGGCGAATGCCTGGGGCTGACGGGCCAGTCCGGCGCGGGGAAATCCACGCTGATGCGGATGGTCTATGGCAACTACCTGGCCGATGGCGGGCGCATTCTGGTGGGCGACACCGATGTCGCCGCCGCGGACCCGCGCGAGATCGTGGCGCTGCGCCGCGCGACGCTCGGCTATGTCAGCCAGTTCCTGCGGGTCGTCCCGCGCGTGCCCACTCTGGAAGTCGTGGCTGAGCCGCTGCTGCGCCTTGGCGTCGCGGGGGTCGAGGCGCGGGCGCGCGCGGCGGATCTGCTGGCCCGGCTGAACATCCCCGAACGGCTGTGGTCGCTGTCGCCCACCACCTTTTCCGGGGGCGAGCAGCAGCGCGTCAACATCGCGCGCGGCTTTGCGCACCCCTACCCCGCCCTGCTGCTCGACGAGCCGACGGCGAGCCTCGATGCGCGGAACCGCGAGGTGGTGCTTGCGCTGATCGAAGAGGCGAAAGTGCGCGGGGCCGCGATCCTCGGCATCTTTCACGATGAACCGGCGCGGGCGCGGGTCTGCGACCGGCTGGTCGATGTGACGGGTTTCACTCCGGGGCTGGCGGCATGACGGCCCGGCTGATCGCCGTGGTCGGGCCATCGGGGGCCGGCAAGGACACGCTGATGGCGCTGGCCGCCGCGCGTCCCGGCATCCGTTGTGCCCGCCGGGTGATCACCCGGCCCGCCGGGGCAGGGGGCGAGGATTTCGAGGGCGTCAGCGAAGCGGAATTCGCCATCCGTCAGGCGGCGGGGGAATTCGCGCTCGACTGGCGGGCGCATGGCTTGCGCTATGGCATCCCCCTGGCCGAGATGGCGGGCGACGGGCTGGTGCTCGCCAATCTGTCGCGCGGGGTGCTGGCCGGGGCCAAGGCGCGCTTTCCGGGGCTGACGGTGGTTCTGGTCACAGCACCCGCGCCGGTGCTGGCCGCGCGGCTGTCCGGCCGGGGGCGCGAGACGGCGGGCGATCAGGCGGCGCGGCTGTCGCGGGCGGGCTTTGCCCCTCCCGGTGGCATCGCTGCCCGCGTGGTGTCGAACGATGCCACCCTCGAAGAGGGCCTCGCCCGCTTCCTCGCCGCCCTTCAGCCGGAAAGGGGATAGCGGTGCAGCAGATGGAACCGGCCGTCCCGCGCTTCGCCGAACAGGCAGAGGTCGGCGACCGTGAAGGGGCGCGGCAGGACCGGGACGAAATGCGCGGCAAGGATACGCGCGGCCTCGACCGCCTGATCCCCTGCCAGCCGGTCGGTCAGCGTCAGGTGAAAGCGGAATTCCTCCATCACGAAGGGATAGCCGAAGGCGTCGAGCAGCTCCCGTTGCCGGGGAGCCAGCCGTTCGGGGCGGCGCTTCGCGATCTCGGCCGCGTTCAGGGCCGCGCGGAAGCGGTCGAGGTCGCGCACGACCCCGGCGGCCAGCGCCAGCAGCGGGGCGGTATCTCCCTCGGGCACCAGGGCCAGGAAACCCCCGAGCGATTTCAGCGAAAGACCGGACAGCACAACCGGGGCCAGGCGCGCGGAAAGCCCGGCGAGCGCCTCCCGCAAACCGGCCTCGCTCTGGCCTTCGGCCAGGCGGAAGGGCGGCTTGATCGTGCCGTGAAACCCGTATTTGCGCGGATCGCGCGTGATTTCCTCTGCCGGCAGGCCGAGGTCGGGCGGCGTCAGCACCCGACCCGTGGCCGGGTCCCAGCCGAGCCACTGGCTGGCGCGCGCCGCGAATTCCCCTGCCGGCGGGGCGTAATAGACGGCATAACGTTTCATCTGGTCCATGGCTTTGCGCCTATTCCCGAACCGTCACAGGCATGTGACGTTCGGGGCGCATTCAGCCATCCCGCCCGACGGACCGCAAGACAGGACCCCTCTCCATGACCGACATCACCCTTGCCAATGCCAGCCTCGTCCTGCCGGACGAGGTGATCCGCGGCTCCGTCCGCCTGTCGGGCGGCCGGATTGCCGCGATCGACGCGGGAACGGCTGTGCCGTCCGGCGCCGTCGACTGCGGCGGCGACCTGGTGACGCCGGGCCTGATCGAACTGCATACCGACAACCTGGAACGCCATATGCAGCCACGTCCGCGCGTCGACTGGCCGCATCAGGCCGCCATCGTGGCGCATGACGCGGAACTCGCCTCGACCGGGATCACCACGGTCTTCGACGCGCTGCGGGTCGGATCGGTCAGCAATTCGGCGACGAATTACGGCGAATATGCCCGGTCGCTGGCCGACGAGATCCTCGACCTGCGCGGCCGGGGCCTGCTGCGGATCAGTCATTTCCTGCATCTGCGGGCCGAGGTCTGTTCGGAAACCCTGGTGGCCGAGATGGCGAAATTCGGCCCCGACGACCATATCGGTATCGTCAGCCTGATGGATCACACCCCCGGCGAGCGGCAGTTCCGCGACCTGTCCAAGCTGAAGGAATATGTCTGCGGCAAGCACGGCCTGTCGGACGAGGGGTTCGAGGATCACGTCGCCAGCCAGCGCGCGATCCGTGCGCGGCTTGGCGATCTGCACGAGGCGACGGCGGTGGCCGAGGCGCGGCGCTATGGCGCGGTGCTGGCGAGCCACGACGACACGACCGCGCCGCAGGTCATGGCCTCGGCCGCGCATGGGGCGCATTTCGCGGAGTTTCCGACCACGGTCCAGGCGGCGGAGGCCTGCCGCGCTGCGGGCATCCGGGTGATGATGGGGGCGCCGAACCTGATCCGGGGCGGCTCGCATTCCGGCAATGTCGCGGCCGAGGATCTGGCGGGGCGCGATCTGCTGGACATCCTGTCGTCGGACTATGTGCCCTCGTCGTTGTTGTCGGGCGCGCTGATGCTGGGCGATGTCTGGGGCGATATGGCGCGCGGTATAGCCACCGTCACCGCCGCCCCGGCGGCGGCGACCGGCTTGCGGGATCGTGGCCGGATCTACCCCGGCGCGCGGGCCGATCTGATCCGCATCCGCCGCATCGGCAAGGCCGGCGCGGTGCGCGGCGTCTGGGTCGCGGGCGAGCGCGTCGGCTGAGCCCGCGCGCCCCTTTGCCCGGCCGGTCAGGCCGCCGTCAGAGGGCGGGCTTCTTGCGGGTCGCGGGCTTTTTCTCCGCCGGCGGTTTCTTTTCCGCCGCCGTCTTCGGCGCGCGTTTCGCCTTTGGCTTCACCGGCGCCGGCTCTTCGATCGTTCCGGTAAAGCTGGCGGGGTCCGAGGCTTCGGCGGCGTCGATCTCGGCGGCGGC
>JAATGA010000537.1 GCA_015654855.1 Rhodobacterales bacterium | reverse complement strand
GCCGAAAGGCGCGAGGGTCGCATTTCCGGGCCGGCGTCACGGCCCGCAACACTCCGGGCCGGTTTCGGCCCATAACGGACGAGAGGTCTGATATGACGGACAGCATCCTTGCTTCCCTGCCGCTTGGCGCGGAATCCGTGTTTCCCAAGGAAGAATACGACCGGCGTCTGGCGCTGGCGCAGGCGGGCATCGCCGGGGCGGGCCTCGACCTGCTGCTTCTGTCGGGCGCCGAGAACATCTTCTACCTGACGGGCCAGCAGACCCCGGGCTATTACATGTTCCAATGCCTCTGCGTTCCGGCGGAGGGCGCGCCTTTCATCGTCCTGCGCGGGCTGGAGGCGATGAACGCCCGGATGAACACCTATCTGGAAGACATCACCGGCTATGCCGATGACGTGGTTCCGGCGGTGGCGCTCGGCTCGGTGCTGAAATCGCGCGGCTGGATCGGCAAGAAGATAGGCGTCGACCGCAACAGCTGGTTCTTCACCGTCAACATCTATGACCAGCTGGTCGCCGAGATCGGAGAGCTGGGCGACGGCTCGGGCATCGTGGAAAAGTTGCGCCGCATCAAATCGCCGCTGGAACTCCGGCAGATGGAGGCATCGGCCAGGGCGAACGACGCGGGGATGCTGGCCGGCCTCGCCGCCTCGCGTGCCGGCGCAAGCGAGAACGACATCGCCGCCGCGATCATGGGGGCGGCGATTGCCGCCGGTTCCGAATATGTCGGCATGGAACCCTTCGTGACCTCGGGTCCGCGTTCGGGCATCCCGCACTCGACCTGGCGCCGCCGCAAGATCGTCGAGGGCGACCTGATCGCGCTGGAAACCACCGCCTGCTACAACCGCTATCACACCGCGCTGTTCCGCACGGTGACGGTCGGCAAGGTCCCGGACGACGTGCAGCCGATGTACGATGTCTGCGAGGAAGGCCTCGCCATGGTGGAAACCATGCTGAAGCCGGGCAACACCTGCGCCGAGGTCCACAACGCCGTGCAGGCGATCATCGACAAGGCCGGCTATACCGAAGGCTATCGCAAGCGCACCGGCTACGGGATCGGCATCTCCTTCGCGCCCGACTGGGGCGAGGGCAACATCATCGGCCTTTTCCGCGGCATCGACATCCCGCTCGAACCCGGCATGACCTTCCATGCGCCGATCACACTGCGGTCCTACAACCGCTTCACCGTTGCCGTAAGTGAGACCTTCGTGGTCACCGAGACCGGCTGCCGGGTGCTCGGCGCGGTGCCGCGCGGCATCCACGCGGTCTGAGCCTCATCCCGAACGGGTCGGGGGCTGCTAAGGCGCCCGGCCTTCCGCCCGACCGCTCGCGCGCTCCCCGCGGGCGGCCGGGCGGTCATTGCCCGAACCGGCAGCAAAGAACGGACTGGACATGAAAGACATCGACGAAAGCCGCGCCCGGCTGAAGGGCATCTTCAACATCACCGTCACGCCCTTCGCCAGGGATGGCGCGTTCGATTTCGACGGGCTGACCCGCAATATCGAGCGTGTCGTGGGCCTTGGCTTCGACGGGCTGCTGATCGGCGGCACCTATGGCGAATTCCCGACCATGACCACCGAAGAGCGCGCGGTGCTGTTCCGCCACGTCATGGATGTGGTGGGCGACCGGGTGCCGGTGATGCTGTGTTCGGCCCATTCCGACCCGCGCGTCGTGCGCGAACTGACCGCGCTTGCCGGCGACCTCGGCGGCCTGCCGATGGTGACCGCGCCCTACGTCTCGGAAATCACCGATGGCCAGATCGTGCAATTCTTTGCCGATGTGGCGCCGCTGTCGAAGACTGGCATCCTGATCTACAATGCGCCGGGCATCGGCATCACCCTGTCGCCCGCGCTGCTGGAAGAACTGTCGGATCTGCCCGGCATGGTCGGCATCAAGCAGGGCGACCTGAATCCGACCGCGATCGACCGCATCGCGTGCCGTCTGGCCGGCAAGCTGCGGCTCTTCTGCGCGTCGGACCTCGCCTTTCTCGGGCCGATGATGCTGGGCTTCGACGGGATTTCCTCGACCAACAGCGGCGCGCTGCCGGAACTGATCCTTGCCGCCTACCGCGCGGTGGAATCGGGCGATGCGCACAAGGCGCGCGACCTGCACCGGCTTTGGTACGGGCTGCGCGCTCTGGCGCGCACCCATGGCCAGCCGCAGGTGACCAAGGCGGCGATGAACCTGCGCGGCTTCGACGGCGGCTCGGTTCGCCTGCCGCTGCGCGATGTGCCGGCCGAGATCATCCCGGCCATCCGGGCCGAGCTGGAAAAGCTCGCCGCCGATCCGCGCAGCGGCGTGACCCTCGCCTGACCTTCCGACCCCGCCCTTTCCGGGCGGGGTCTGCCCATTTGTGACGGAGCATTCCCGATGGATCTGGAACTCGCAGGCCGCAAGGCATTGGTCCTGGG
>JAATGA010000504.1 GCA_015654855.1 Rhodobacterales bacterium | reverse complement strand
CGGTTGCCCGCCATCGCGGCACGGCCAGGATCGCGGATTGCGGGCCTTTGCCGGGATCAGACCGCGTTCCGCACCACCGCTACGATGTCGATCGGCTCATCCTCGGCGGCAGTCGCACCGGAGGGCGGGACATCGGGCGGCGGCGGCTCTTCCGCCTCGGCGCGGTGCGGCGCGGCGTCTGCGAGATCACGCTCGACCGGACGGGCCGGGGGTTCGACCAGCAGCGGCAAAAGTTCGCTGCCGGTGGGGCCGGGGCCGTTGCCCTCGACCGGCTCGCGCCAGCTCAGCGTGTCGAAACCACCGCAATTGTCGCAGATCGGCCGCCATTCGGCATGGATCGCCTGGCATTTGTCGCAGCACCATTGCGGCCCGCGCGGCGCGGTCAGCGCCTTTGCCATCCAGCCGCGCACAACGGCGTCGTCGGACCCCTCGCCCCGCTCGATGGCCGCCATGATCGCCAGCGACCGCCGGGTCGGATGCGCGGTCGGCAGATCGCCAAGCGCGCGACGGGCGGCCGGAAAATCCTCGGCCGCGATCTGCAATTCGGCCGACAGCATCCGGGTTTCCGCATCGTCGGCCCGGATATCGGTCAGGGTGCGGAACCGTTTGATCCGCGCGGCCGGAGTTTCCTCCGGGGCGATCTCGGCGAAAGCGGCCGCGAGGTCGGGATGCGGCATGGCTTCCCATGCCTTTTTCAGCACGCGGGTCGCGTGTTTCGCATCGCCCTTGCCGATCCAGGCCCGGGCCGCCATCACCGCCGCCGGGATCAGGTCGGGCGATTTGCGGTTGGCCTCGATCGCGGCCTCCTGCGCCTCGATCGGGGCGGCTTCGTCGAAGACGCCCTTCGCCTCCTGCAAGGCCAGAACGGCATCGCGACGGCGGAAGATGTCGCGCGGCAATCCGCCGGATTTCAGCTTGGCCCCCAGCGTCTCGCGCGCGCCTTTCCAGTCGGAATGGCCCGCCTGAAGCTTCAGCAGAATGTCCTGGGTTTCCGCATGACCCGGCCGCAGGGCAAAGGCCTTTTCCGCCAGCTTCAGCGCCGTATCGGTGTCGCCTTCGGCCAGTTGCTGTTTCATCAACCCCCGGATCGCCACGAAGCGGGTCTTCTCATCGCCGAGCAGTTTTTTCCAGGCCTCACCCGCGCGGCGGGTGTCGCCCGCCGCCTCGGCGGCCTGGGCGATCAGCAGATCGGTCAGTTGCGGCTGGTCGAGGTATTTCGCCGCGCGTTCCGCCTTGACGATGGCCAGCCGCGCCTCGCCGCCCGCCAGCGCCACCATGGCATCGGACAAAGCCTGATAGCCGCGCTTTTCCCGGTCGCGGTTGAAATAGCGGGTCAACGCCGTCTCGTCGCCGTTGAGGAACCGCAGAAAGGCCAGCCCCAGCCCCAGAAGCCGCAGCACCACCCATAGCGCGGCCAGCGCCAGCACCGCGCCGATGGCGGTTTGCAACGGCCCCAGAGTGAACTCCCGCCCGGCAAGGGCGATCTGCACGACGCCATGGCTTTCCATCAGCAGCGCCGCGCCGAAGGCCAGCGCCGCAATCAGCGCAACGAAGATCAGGATGCGCGCAAGCGACCAGAGCATCACTGTCCCCCCACCCTGACCGCGATTTCGGCAACCGCCGCCTCGGCGGCCAGGCGCCGGTCGGCGAGCGCGGTCCAGTCGGCCATGGCCGCCTGCGCCTCGGGCGGCAGGGATTTCACCAGGGTAAGCGCCGCAGCCGCATCGCCTGCGGCCAACGCCGCTTCGGCCCGCGACAGCACGGCATCGGGGTCGTCCCCCTCGCGCGGGGTCAGCGAGCGGGCACCCGTCTGGGCGCGCAGGAAATTGCCGACGCGATCCGACCAGCTTTCGCCCATATTGGCGTGCAAGGCGGCCTCCAGCCCCGCGCGGGCGGCGGCGGGAAAGCGGTCGCGCAGCGTGTTCAGCGTCGGCAGGCCGGATTGCGCGGCCTCGGTCAGAACCGCCGGGACCGGTTCGCCCAGATCGGCCAGGGCCGAGCCATAGGGCAATCCGCTGTCGAGCGCAGCGCTGAGCCGCCCCACGGCGGCAAGGGCGAGGGTCTTCCGCGCCGCCGCCCCGGCGGTTTCGGCCACATTGTCGGCCGCCGCCGCCGCCGCGTCGATCCGCTGCTGCACGCCGGCAAGCGCCGTCTCGACCGCGGCGGCATCGCCGGATTTCAGCCCCTCGACCTGGGATTTCAGCGCCGAAAGCTCGGCCGCCAGCGCAGGATCCGCGCCGCCCGCCGGGGCGGATTGCAGCCCGGCCACCCGGGATTCGAGCGTCGCCAGACGATCCGTCAGACCTGCGTCTGGCGCGGGGGCCGGCTCTGCCTCGGCATCCTCCAGCGCGGTCAGCCTGGCCAGCAGAGCCGGATCCGCCGCCGTCGCGCGGGTGTTGCCGGATTTCAGCGCCGCGATCTCGGACGCCTGGGCGCCGATCCGCGCCTCCAGCCCGTCGAGCCGGGTAGAGCGCAAAAGCCCGCTTTCGCCCAGGAGGAACCCCGCGCCGGCGCAAAGCGCACCGCCGAAGACAAGCGCCAGAAAGCCGCCCGTCCCACTGCGCCGGGGAGGCGCTGACGGGGCCGGCGTTTCCCGCAACGGAACGGCAGAGGGCGCGGGGTCCTCCGTGATGACAGGCTCGACCACCGGTTCGTCGGCGGGGGACTTCATGCTGCGGTCAACCGCATCGAGCAGGGCCGCGTCTTCGGGGTCGGTCGTGGTCGTCTCGTTCGCCATGGCACTCTTCAGCCGCTTGCTGGGACAAAACCGGATCGGACCCGGATCGGTTCCCACCCTAGCCGCCGCCCCCCCTCCGGTTCAAGTCGCAGGGAGGTCGCAGAGGATCACGGAAACGGCGTCGAGCATCGCTTCGGCATCGGGCCGCGCGGCGGTGATCAGGCGGGCGGGCCGCAAATCATGGGCGGCATCGGCGGTATCCGGGCTGATTGCGGCCACATGCAGCGGGGCGCGGATTTCCGCCAGGGACGCGCGGAACAGCAGGGCGCTGCGCGGGGAAAACAGCGGCAGGACTACAGGCGGGCTGCCGGTCAGCAGGGCATGTGCCTCCGCGGTCGGGGGCTGCGGCGCTTGCGCATAGACCACGGCCTCGGCGGTCGGAATGCCCGCGTCGGAAAGCCGCGCAGCCACGTCGCCCCGGCTGTCCTGCCCGCGCAGGTGCAAAAGCGGCCCCCTCTCCCCCGAAGCCAGGATCCGTGCGATCAGCGCCCCGGCATCGCCCTGCGCCGAAACCGCATCGAACCCTGCGGCGCGGGCCGCCGCCGCCGTGCGGTCGCCGACGCACCAGGCGCGGCGCGGCAGGCCGTTCCACGCGCCGGCGACCATCGCCCCGGCCTCGGATGTCAGCACGATGCCGGCAAAGGGTCCGGGCGGAAGCTCGGCAGGCAGCACACGCAGGACCATCAGCGGAGAGATCGCGACCCGCAGCCCCGGACCGAACCGTTCCGCCAACGCCGCCGCGAAACGCCGCGATTGCGCCTTGGGCCGGGTCAGAAGCACGGCGGCGTCAGGGGCGCTTTGCGGGTCGAGGGGAAGGTCGCGGGATTGTCTGGCCATGCTTCGGGTGTTACCTGCGTCGGGGGCGTCGTTGCAACGGGCTTGCGCCCGGGCGGTCGCGATACGGGCGACAGGCCGACGGACGAAACGGGCGGAACAGGCATGACGGGGACACTGACCTTCCTTGGCATCGAAAGCAGCTGCGACGATACCGCCGCCGCCGTG
>JAATGA010000379.1 GCA_015654855.1 Rhodobacterales bacterium | reverse complement strand
GCGAAGATCACGACCCGCTTTTTCTCCAGGTGGCGGACGGCGCGGCGGCGGATATAGGGTTCGCAGACCTGATCCATCGGGATGGCGCTGACGACGCGGGTGTGGATGCCAAGCGCCTCAAGCGCGGATTGCATGGCGAGCGCGTTCATCACCGTCGCCAGCATCCCCATGTAATCGGCCGTCGTCCGCTCCATCCCCTGGGCCGACCCGGCGAGCCCGCGAAAGATGTTGCCGCCGCCGATGACCATGCAGATCTCGACCCCCATGTCGTGGACCGATTTGACCTCTTGCGCGATGCGGGCGACGGTGGGCGGGTTCAGGCCAAAGCCCTTGTCGCCCATCAGCGCCTCGCCCGAGATCTTGAGCAGGACGCGGCTGTATCTGACCGGGTTTTCGGGGGAAGCGTTGGTCATGCCTTGCGTGCCTTTCTCGGGTATGGGGGCGCGGGCCAGGAAGGGCCTCTTGGTCCGGGGCGCAAAATGTCGGAAAACGCTGTCGGGTTCAACCGGCAAACCGGCGTGGGGCGCGTTCCTGGCGGCGGTTCGCGCGGGCGGAAGCCGCCGGGGGCCACCCCCCGGACCGCCGGGATATTCGAGGACGGAAAATGAAGCCAGGCCAGTTGCTTGCATCGGTGTCGCGCGAGGCGCCCGCGCTGATCGCGGGACCGACGGCCAGCGGAAAATCGGCGCTGGCGCTGGAGCTTGCGGCGCGTGACGGGCGCGTCGTGGTCAATGCCGACGCGTTGCAGGTCTATGGCGCGTGGTCGCTGCTGAGCGCGCGGCCGTCCGCGGCCGATGAGGCGGCGGCGCCGCACGCGCTTTACGGCCATGTGGGGCGGGATGCGGACTATTCCGTCGGGCACTGGCTGCGCGAGGTCGCGGCGTATCTGTCGCGGCCCGTGGTGATCGTCGGCGGCACGGGGCTTTACTTCTCGGCCCTGACCGAAGGCCTGGCCGAGATTCCGCCGGTGCCGGCAGAGGTCCGGGCCGAGGCCGACGCGCTGCTGCGCGACGCGGGCCTGGCCGCGATGCTGGCCGGCGTCGATGCCGCCACCGCCGCGCGGATCGACCGGGCCAATCCGGCCCGCGTGCAGCGCGCATGGGAGGTGTTGCGCGCCACGGGCCGGGGCCTGGCCGCCTGGCAGGCGGCAACCGGGCCGGCGTTGCTGCCGCCGGCCGGTGCCGAGGCGCTGGTTCTGCGGCCCGAGCCGGGCTGGCTGAACGACCGGATCGACCGGCGGTTCGATGCGATGATCGCCGCCGGCGCGCTGGAGGAGGCGCGGGCCGCCCTGCCCCACTGGCAGCCGCTGCGGCCCTGGGCGCGGGCCATCGGCGCACCGGAACTGATCGCGCATCTGCGGGGCGAGACGGATCTGGACACGGCGGTCGCCGCCGCGAAGATCGCCAGCCGGCGATATGCCAAGCGGCAGCGGACCTGGTTCCGATCGCGCATGGGCGCCTGGCGCTCCGTCGCCCTGCCCTGACCCCCTGGCGCCGATGTCGCCGGAGTTTCGCATTGCCGACATCTTTTCGCTTGGGTTCCGGCCCAAGCCCCGGTTAGTCTGCCGCCAACAAGAACCGGACAGTGAAAAGACATGACACAGGCCCCCGTCTCGCAATTGCGACTTGTGGCGATTCCCCGCCTTGCCGCCGGCGGCCGCTGGCGGGTCGAGGCGATGCGCAGCCTGTCGGAGCCCTGTCTGCTGTGGTTCACCAAGGGCCAGGGGCGAATCACCATCGCCGGCCAGACGCGCGGCTATACCGCGCATAATGCGATCTTCATCCCGGCGGGCGTCATGCACGGGTTCGAGGCAGCGCCGCAGGTCTTCGGCACCGCCGTGTTCTTCGGGCGCGACCATGGGCTTACCCTGCCGCCGGATCCGCTGCATCTGCGCATCCGCGAGGTTCATGCCCAGCAAGAGCTGAACGTGACGCTCGACTCCATCGGGCGCGAGCTGGACAGCGACACCCCCGGCCACGACCGCGCGGCGCATCACCTGCTGGGGCTGCTCGGCGTCTGGCTGGAACGCCAGGCGGTCAAGGCCGCCCCTGACACGGCCCGGCCCGACGCCGCCCGCCGGCTGGTCTCGCGCTACACCACGCTGATGGAGGCCGAGTTCCGCACCGGCGCCGGCGTCGGCGATATGGCCGCCTCGCTTGGCGTCACGCCCACCCATCTGACGCGCTGCTGCCGCATCGCCTCGGGCCGCTCGGCGCTGTCGCTGTTGCAGGACCGCCGGATCTTCGAGGCGCGCAAGCTGCTGGCCGAAACCGACATGCCGGTGGGCCGGATCGGCGAGGCGCTCGGCTTCACCTCGCCCGCCTATTTCACCCGCGCCTTCCAGAACCTGACCGGCAAAAGCCCCTCGGCCTTCCGCCGCGCGCCCTGAGCCCGATTGCCCTCCCGGACCG
>JAATGA010000301.1 GCA_015654855.1 Rhodobacterales bacterium | reverse complement strand
TCAACTGAGCATGCGAACAGGCGCTGAAGCCTGCCAGCAGCGAGATCATCCCGCGCAAGAAACTCGTCGACCAGACCGATCCCCTGGGCCTGAGGCCTTATTGCAAGCCGGTCAACGCGCTGTATGAGCAGTTGGCGGCACAGCAGGGCGAGATAGAGCAAGCAATTGGAGGCCGAGCTTTCCAGTCTGACCGCCGAGCGTGATACAGTCCGGGCAGAACTGGAGCACTTCATTGCCCTGCGTGACCGCCTCGGCATCCAGCTTGTCGAGATCCTGCGCCACCGTCGTCTCGATCTGGGTGAGTCCCGAGATATTGACATAATCGGCCTTGATCGTGGCGGTGACGGCCGTCATTTCGCGGGCCGCATGGATCTCCACTGCCCGAGTAATGATTCGGCGGCGAGACGTGTAGAATAGAAGCCTTGGCAGGGGCCTGTGGGGCGACCAAGGCCACTTGCCCCGATCGTCGCCAAATATCTTGGGTCGCTTGCGTAGATCACCTCCTGATCTCCACCAAGCCACACAAACCCCTCGGGGTCCCCCCAACCCGAAACCGCCGTTTCGTTCCAGCAAAGGTTCCCGACATTCCGAGCGATGAGCTGACCATTGGGGAGATAGAGATCCCCACGCGACCGGTTTTTCCAATCGATGTTGCGCTTGAGCTCAGCGCCATTGGGAAAGACTGCATCGGTCGTATAGTACATCACGACAAGCAGAAAGGGATATGCCGCCAGAAGCCATAGCAGGCCCTTCAGGGGGCGACGAAGCCATCTCCGCGATGCAGGCAGAGTGTCTTTGATCATGGCGAACCCAGGTTCGGGTCCGGGTAGTGGCTTCGGTTCCGGTCCTGGAAAACTGCGGCCTGAAAGTGTGCCTCCCATTCACCGGTTATCGTGTAGGCCGTCCCTCCCAGTTCGGAAATGGCCATGAATATCGACGACACATCGTTTTCATCGACCTGAAGAGGGGCACTTTGCGGACCGCTCCCGATCCCTGCGAGGGCACCCACATTCTGCAACAACCGCCACGGCCGGTCCGGGCGTTCTCGCAACCACGAGGAAAACTCACGAAGGTCTACCGGATCAGTGAACCGATCTTCGAACCCGAAACGCGCCATTCCCTCGATATTCACCATGTCACCGGATGCCGTAGCCGTGCCAACGAATTGTCCCCGGACCGTGGCATCGCCATGTGAAAATGCAACGTCCTCAAAATCATAGGGTGCTTCGAACTCATAGGGCAAGTCGCCTGCCCGTGCCCTATCCGCTAACTGATCGGCCAAACGGCGAAATGCCCCCTCAGCCCGATCCTTGTAGGCATATTGCGCAATGATCTCTTGCAGATGCCCAATTTCGGACAGTGTCACCTCGCGACCCGCGCCGACAAAGAAGTGCCAGACAAAATCGCGGTTTTCCCAGTGTTCCACTGTTGAACCAGCATCAGTTGCCAGATCAAAAAATGCAAACTCGGTCTGCCCCTCGACATAGGTAATGGCCTCACAGCGACAGTTGTGGTCTTCGCCCGGATGACCGGTGTCCGGCGGATCCGACCATGAGAAGATGCGACCATCGTTCATCCGATGCGAGGGGCGAACGCGCTCGTCCCGCTGCGCATGCCTCACGTACCTGTCCGTGATCCCGGTCTCCTTCTGTAACAAACGGATCGGTGTGCCTTACTACCACTCGTGCCTGAGTTTTGCTGCGGTGCCCGCCGAAGGGTGGCTTTGGCGTATGCGGCCGTGCAGCATCCCTGGTAGCTGAGCGGCAGAAACGGGCCGAGAGTGTGTCAAATCTCGCCTTCATGACGATGCCGCAGAATGAAATTCCCTCGCGCAGGTAATCTCCAGCTATCCGCGCGAGTCGATGTGTACATGGGCGCTACAGTGAAGAATGATATTCTCCAGAGCGGCGCCGGAACCGAGTTTTGACATAGCTTCGGCCGGGGCTGTCAGCGATGCGCAAGATAGCCCGCTGAAACGTAGCCCGAAATACTGGGCTTGTCGGTGAGCGTGACCCTGCACCACACTTTACCGTTATTCTTAACGCAGTTCTGGCGAGTAAGGCGCGTTCCGTCGGGCAGCCCGATTATGATTTTGTGGTCGAGACCAGGGCCGTCACGCAGCTTCAGAAGATCGTCTGGCCCGGTGCCCTTGACCACAACACCGGAACCGACCGCGCAGCCGGTGGCGAAGGTAAGAGCGAGAATAACCACAAAGTGAGTTCGCATAATGAGCCCTGAATCGTTTTGTAATCACTACGACACCCTCACACCAAATGACAGCAGGGGGTGTCGGACGCGAAGAAGGTGTTACAAGGGACTAGCCACTGGAGGCTCGGATAGGACTGCAATTCTGGCCAAGACTTCGCTGCGGTTCCGGTCGTGCAGCAGTTTCGGAGAATGCGGGCGCGCAAAATGGAGTGAGTTCGACGGGCAGCTCCGGGCCGAGCCTTCGGATACCTCGGTACCCCGGCTACCGGCGAGCACAATATAGCCCCATCTTCGACCATACATGCCCCCTAGTCACCTGAAATCCCGCGCCGCCACCCGGATGCCACGGCCATCGTGCTGCGCCGGCAATGGCACGGCAGGGCGGTGCGCCTCCTCACCAGGCTCCGCGGCTCCCGCATCGCGACGACCGACACTGTCAAGATCACGCGACAGATCGGTGACCTGATGCACCACAAGATGTACGACCTCGCCTTCGCGCTGGATGCGCCCTTTCACGGCGATCATGGTCGAGGACAGGATTGCGCGCCGATACTGCTGGAAGACCTTTTTCCAGACAACGAGGTTCGCGATGCCGGTTTCGTCCTCCAGCGTGATGAAGATTACCCCCTTCGCCGATCCCGGTTGCTGACGCACCAGGACGATCCCCGCAGCCTCAAGTCCGCGCCGGTCGCGCGATGTCATGGCCTCGGAACAGGTTACGATCCGGCGCCTTGCCAGATCGTCGCGCAGGAAGGAGATCGGGTGACGGCGCAGCGACAGGCCGATATGGCCGTAATCCTCGACGACCTCGCGCCCGGCGGTCATGGGTTTCAGCGTCACGGCAGGCTCCGTGACCTCGGGGATCGTTTGCCTCTGACTGCGTGAGGCTGCGGCAAAGAGCGGCAGTTCCTCGTCGTGTAGCCCCCGGATCGCCCAGAGGGCTTCGCGGCGGGCAAGACCAAAGGTTGTGCGCAACCCGTCCGCCTCGGCGATCCGGGTCAGAGCCGCAACTGGAACCCCGGCCCGCCGCCACAAATCATCGACGGAGGTGAAAGGTTCATCCGCGCGGGACGTGACGATGGCGGCGGCATGAGTATTGGCCAGCCCCTTCACCATCCGCAGACCGAGGCGAACGGCGAAGCGGGTCTCATCGCTGGTCGGTTCAAGCGTGCAGTCCCAACGGGAGGCGTTGATGCAGACCGGGCGAACCGCGACGCCATGATCGCGGGCGTCGCGCACGATCTGGGCCGGCGCGTAGAACCCCATCGGCTGGCTGTTCAGCAACGCCGCGCAGAACGCATCCGGGTGCCAGCATTTGAGCCAGGCCGAGGCATAGGCCACCAGCGCGAAACTCGCCGCATGGCTTTCGGGGAAACCGTAGGAGCCGAAGCCCTCCAACTGCCGGAAGGTGCGCTCCGCGAAATCCTGCGCGTAGCCGCGCGCAACCATACCCGAAATCAGCTTGTCACGGAACTTCGAGACGCCGCCGGTATGCTTGAACGTCGCCATGCTCTTGCGCAGCAGGTCGGCCTCGCCCGGCGTGAATCCCGCGCATTCGATGGCCACGCGCATCGCCTGCTCCTGAAACAGCGGCACGCCGAGCGTCTTGCCGAGCACTTTCTTAAGCTCGGGCCGGGGGTAATCCACCGGCTCCACCCCCGCGCGCCGGCGCAGATAGGGGTGGACCATGTCGCCCTGGATCGGCCCGGGCCGGACGATGGCGACCTGCACCACCAGATCATAGTATGTGCGGGGCTTCAGGCGCGGCAGCATCGACATCTGTGCCCGGCTTTCGATCTGGAACGTGCCGAGCGTATCGGCTTTGCAGATCATGTCGAAGGTGCGCGAATCCCTTGCCGGGATCGTCGCCAGATCGAGAGCGATGCCCTTGTGGTCCGCCAGCAGATCCAGCCCCCGGCGCATACAGCTGAGCATGCCAAGCGCCAGCACATCGACCTTCATGAAGCGCAGGGCGTCGATGTCGTCCTTGTCCCATTCGAT
>JAATGA010000384.1 GCA_015654855.1 Rhodobacterales bacterium | reverse complement strand
GTTCACATCCATCGCCGTCTTGCGCCGGGTAAGTTCCCGCGCCTTGCGCGCCGCCTCGCGCGCCAGCGCGGCCTCGACGATCTTGCCGACGATGATGCGGGCGGGACCGGGGTTTTCCTCGAACCATTCCGACAGCTTTTCGTTCACCAGGTTCTCGACCGCCGGCCGCACCTCGGAAGACACAAGCTTGTCCTTGGTCTGACTGGAGAATTTCGGGTCGGGCACCTTGACCGACAGCACGCAGGTCAGCCCTTCGCGCGCGTCGTCGCCGGTGAAGTCGATCTTTTCCTTTTTCGCGATCCCCGAGGATTGCGCGTAGGAGGTGATCGTCCGGGTCAGCGCCCCGCGAAAGCCCGCAAGGTGGGTGCCGCCGTCGCGCTGCGGGATATTGTTGGTGAAGGGCAGCACGTTTTCGTGGTAGGTATCGTTCCACCACATCGCCACCTCGACGCCGATCCCGTTGCGCTCGCCTATGATATAGATCGGCTCCGGCATGACCGCAGTCTTGGACCGGTCGAGGTATTTGACGAACTCCCGAACGCCGCCCTCGTAATGCAGTTCGACCCGTTGCGGCTCGGCATGGCGCTCGTCCTCCAGCACGATGCGCACGCCCGAGTTCAGGAAGGCCAGTTCCCGCAACCGCGTTTCCAGCGTCTTGAAGCTGTAGTCGAGGTTCGAGAAGGTGCCGTCCGGCCGGTTGATCTTGGCGCTGGCCAGAAACCGGACCTGGGTGCCCCGCTGCCCCGGCGCGGGGCCGACGACATGCACATGCTCCACACAATCGCCATGCTCGAACCGGGCCTGGTATTCGGTGTCGTTGCGCCAGACCGTCAGTTCCAGCCATTCCGACAGGGCATTGACGACCGAGACGCCTACCCCGTGAAGACCGCCTGAAACCTTATAGGCGTTGCCGCTTTCGTCGGTGTTGTTGAATTTGCCGCCGGCGTGCAACTGGGTCATGATGACCTCGGCCGCGGAAACGCCTTCCTCGGCGTGCATGTCGACCGGGATGCCGCGGCCATTGTCGCGCACCGAAACGCTGTCGTCGGCGTGGATCTTCACCACCACCTCGGTCGCATGACCGGCCAGCGCCTCGTCGATGCCGTTATCCACGACCTCATACACCATATGATGCAGACCCGACCCGTCGTCGGTGTCGCCGATATACATGCCGGGCCGCTTGCGGACCGCCTCCAACCCTCTGAGAACTTTGATGGAATCGGCGCCGTAGGAATCGGCTTTCTTCTCGGCTTCAGCCATGCGTGGAAGACCCTTCGTATTGCCCGCGACTTATAGCGGACGGGGGCGGCGATGTCACGGGTCCCGGGTCAAAAACCCGTCACGAAAGCCCGTCAAAGAAAGGGAATCACAAGGCCCACCCCGATCAGCAGTACCCCCGAGCCAAGGTTCATCCGCCGCATTGCCTGCGGGCTCGACAACAGCCGCCGCGCCCGGTCGACAAATAGCGCAAGGCAAAGGTTTCCCAGCATCGGCACCAGGGCGGAAACGGCGATGATCGCCGCGATGTCCCGCGCCGTCAGCCGGGAAAGGTCGAAGAACCCCGGCAGCGCGCCCATATAGAACAGCATCGCCTTGGGGTTGCCGATCACGGCGGCCAGCCCGACGCCGATCCCGGCCTGGACTCCGGGCCGCGTCAGCCGGCTGTCGGCCCCGATCGCCGCCACCGGCTTGCGCACCAGCATGATCCCCATCGCCAGAAACACCGCCGCCGCAAGCCAGCGCAGCACCGCCAGGAAGTCGCCATAGACGCTCTCGATCCAGTTCAGGCCCAGCATGGCGGCCAGCGGCCAGACCAGATCGCCAAGCGCCACCCCCACCGCCAGCGGCCAGGCGGCGGCCATCCCCCCGGCCATGGTCCGCGCGATCAGCGCAACCCAGACCGGCCCGGGAACGGCCCAGAGCGCGGCCATCCCGCCCGCATAGACGGCAAGCTGCCAGAATGTCACCGTCAATTAGGAACTCCCTGCATCTCAGGCCTCCGGCAGGGTCAGCGCGCCGTCTTCGGCCAACGGCCAGAACGGGTTCATCGCGACCTCCCAGACGTGACCGTCCGGGTCGGCCCAATAGCCGGAATAGCCACCCCAGAACACCTTTTCGGGGGCCTTCAGCGCCTGACCTCCGGCAGCCAGCGCTGCGGCAAAGGCCGCATCGACCTCCGCTTCTGTGGAGAAATTCTGGGCAAGCGTCACGGCCCCCGTGCCGAGCGTCGTGCCCGGCCTGCCCTGATCGGCCGCCAGATCGTCCCGCCCGAACAGGGCCAGAGCTGCACCCTGCATCTGGAAGAAGGCCACCCCGGGCTGGCTTTCCCCATGCTCAACCCAGCCGAGCCGGGCGTAGAACGCGCGCGCCGCAGACAGATCGGCGACGCCGAGCGTGACCAGCGTCACCCGCTGCACTGCAAACCCCATCACACGACCTCTTCAATGCGGGACTGGCCGCCCTCCTCGGCGACGCGGAACATCTGCGCCCGCGCCCCCAGAGAGTCAAACAGATGCGCCTCGGTCCCGGTCATGATCGCCTGGGCGCCGAGCGCGCCGATTTCGTTGTAAAGCGCCGCGCGCCGGTCGGCGTCCAGATGCGCCGCCACCTCGTCCAGCAGCAGGACCGGCGCCGCCCCGATGTCAGAGGCCAGCGCCCGGGCATTGGCGAGGATCAGGCTGATCAGCAGCGCCTTCTGCTCGCCGGTCGAACATTGCGCGGCGGGCATCGCCTTTTCGGCATAGGTGGCCAGCAGATCGGCCCGATGCGGCCCGACCAGCGTCCGCCCCGCCGCCATATCCGCGCGCCGCCCGACGGTCAGCGCCGCCGCCAGATCCCCGATCTCGCCCGAAATCGCCAGTTCCGCCCGGGGGAAGGCCCCGCCCGTCCCCGCCTGCGCCACCACCACCCGCGCCAGCGCCTCAGCCCGCCGCGCCACAATCGCAGCCCCGGCTTCAGCCATCTGCGCCTCCAGCGCGCCATACCAGCGCGGATCGGCGACGCCTTCCTTCAGCAGCCGGTTCCGTTCACGCATGGCCTTCTCATACGTCAGCGACGCTTCGGCATGTTCGGGAAAGAACGACAGGACCATCCGGTCGAGGAACCGCCGCCGCCCCTCGGCCGCGTCGAGCCACAGCCGGTCCATCGAGGGCACCAGCCACAACAGCCGGAACACCCGGCCAAGTGCGGACTGCGGCGCGGGCTTGCCGTCGATC
>JAATGA010000255.1 GCA_015654855.1 Rhodobacterales bacterium | reverse complement strand
TGCAACCTGACCATCGAGGCCGGCGCGCGGGCGGGCCTGGTGGCGCCGGACGAGACCACCTTCGAATACCTCAGGGGCCGCCCCTCCACGCCGAAGGGCGGCGCCTGGGAAATGGCCCTGCCCTACTGGAAGGGCTTCTTCTCCGACGAGGACGCCGTGTGGGATCGCGAGATCACCCTCGACGCCGCGAAGATCGCGCCCCTCGTCACCTGGGGCACCAGCCCCGAGGACGTGCTGGCGATCACCGACACCGTGCCCTCCCCCGAGGATTTCCAGGGCGGCAAGGTCGAGGCCGCGCGCCGGTCGCTCGACTATATGGGGCTGAAACCCGGCACGCCGCTGTCCGAGATCAAGGTCGATGCCGTCTTCATCGGCTCCTGCACCAACGGCAGGATCGAGGATCTGCGCGCCGCCGCCGCGATCCTGAAGGGCCGCAAGCTGGCGCCGGGCGTGCGCGGCATGGTGGTGCCGGGATCGGGCCTCGTACGGTTGCAGGCCGAGGAAGAGGGGCTGGCGCAGATCTTCACCGACGCGGGCTTTGAATGGCGGCTGGCCGGTTGTTCGATGTGCCTCGGGATGAACCCCGACCAGCTTGCCCCGGGCGAGCGCTGCGCCGCGACCTCGAACCGCAATTTCGAGGGTCGCATGGGCCGTGGCGGACGCACCCATCTGATGAGTCCGGTCATGGCGGCGGCGGCCGGCGTTACCGGACATCTGACCGATGTGCGCGAATTCATGTCGGAAACCGTATAGGGAGCTGGAAAGAATGGACAAATTTACCACCCTGACCGGCATCGCGGCGCCCATGCCGCTGGTCAACATCGACACCGACATGATCATCCCCAAGCAGTTCCTCAAGACGATCAAGAGGACCGGCCTCGGCAAGAACCTGTTCGACGAGATGCGCTTCACCCAGGACGGTCAGGAGATTCCCGATTTCGTGCTGAACCAGCCCGCGTATCGCCAGGCCGAAGTGATCGTCGCCGGCGACAATTTCGGCTGCGGCTCGTCGCGCGAACACGCGCCCTGGGCGCTGCTGGATTTCGGCATCCGCTGTGTGATTTCGACCAGTTTCGCCGACATCTTCTACAACAACTGCTTCAAAAACGGCATTCTGCCCATCGTGATGCCGCCCGAAGTGGTTGAGATTCTGATGGACGACGCCCGCAACGGCGCGAATGCGCGGATGACCGTCGATCTGGAAAACCAGATCGTCACCACCTCGGACGGGCAGAGCTTTCCTTTCGAGATTGATTCGTTCCGCAAGCACTGCCTGCTGAACGGGCTGGACGATATCGGGCTGAGCCTGGAAAAAGTCGCCTCGATCGACAATTACGAGGCGAAGACCGCGCTCACCCGCCCTTGGGTGTGATGCGCCGCCCTCCACCACATCCTGGGCCGCCCCTCGGGGCGGCCTTTTTCATGCCGTTTTCTTGATGCAATCCGGCGACACTTGGCCCGTGAAACGGCCATAAAGATTGCGTCAATTTTACCAAGCGCTTGTGGGCAACGGCGAAAGAAGGCACAATTTGGGCAAGATTGAGGCAGCCCGCCATAATGTGCGGGGTCGGTTCGGAAAAAGGACCCGGAAAGGGTCCGGCCGTAACGAGGATGGCAGGGTGGCAGTCACGCGGCTCACAGGGGCATTGGTGCGTGCATTTGTGGTGATGGTGCTGATCGCCACACCCTCGATGCTGTTGCCCGGCACCGGCCCCGATACGCGCCAGATGGCCGCGCTCGTCGCGCTGTTCGCCGGGACGCTGACCTTCGTCGAATACAATGCCGCCTATCCGGGCCTGATCGAGTTTCGCGACGCGCCGCCCTTCAACCGCGTGCGCTTTATGATGCTGTTCCTGACGATCTTTTTCCTGTCGGTGATCGAGCGGGGCCGCGCCGACCCCACCACCCTGACCCAGTTTGTCGAGGCCATCGGCGGGCTGATCGGGCGGTCGATGGACTTTCCCTACAGCCCCGTGCGGCTGGCGACGCTGATGATGGCCGATGGCGCCTCGGCCGACCAGTTGGCCAAGGTGCGCACCGCTGCCGGTATGGCCTATCTGACCTCGCTGATCTCGCTGGCGATCTTCGTCGTTCTGTTGCGGGCGGGCAGTTGGCCGGACAGGGGCCATGCCTTCAACGTCTGGATCAACCTGCCGACTTTCGACCCGACGGCGGGCGGCGATGTGGTCGCGCGGCTGAACCGCGATGCGCGCATTAACATTGCATTAGGCTTTTTGCTGCCATTCCTGATCCCGGCGGTCGTCAAGGCCGCCTCGACGGGGTTCGAGCCGATGACGCTGACCTCGCCGCAAACGCTGATCTGGACGATGACGGCATGGGCCTTCCTTCCCTCCAGCCTGTTCATGCGCGGCATCGCGATGGGCCGCGTCGCGGATATGATCCGGGACAAGCGGCGCGAGAACGGCGAGGATGGCGATCGGGCCCTGGTCACAGCCTGAGCCGGACGCGCGCCCGTCCTGGTCGCGCCCGTCGCCTGCACACCCGCCTTCTGCTTTTCGGCCTGCTGGCCCTGCTGATCGCCACACCGGCGTCGGGCGGAGTGCTGCGCATCGCCACCTGGAATGCCGAACTGTCGCGGCGGGGGCCGGGGCTTTTGCTGCGAGACATCGCGGCGGGAAAGGACCCGCAGGCCACAGCGGCGGTCGAGGTCGTCCTGGCCTTGGACGCCGATGTGCTGGTGCTGACCGGTTTCGATTATGACCTGGGCAATGCGGCCCTCGACGCCTTTGCGGCGACGCTGGCCGCAAAAGGCGCCCCCTATCCGCACCGCTTTGCCCTGCGGCCCAACACCGGGGTGCCGACGGGCCTCGACCTCGACGGCGACGGGAGGCTCGGCGGGCCGCGCGATGCACAGGGCTATGGCCGCTTTCCGGGAGAGGCGGGAATGGCCGTGCTGTCCCGCCTGCCCCTGCGCACCGACGCGGCGCGCGACCTTTCCGCCCTGCTGTGGCGCGACCTGCCCGAGGCCATTGCCCCCCCGGCATCGCCCGAGGTCACCGCGATCCAGCGCCTGTCGACCACCGGCCACTGGCTGCTGCCTGTCGTCATGCCCGGCGGGCAGGAGATGGAACTGCTGATCTGGTATGCGAGCCCGCCGGTCTTCGACGGGCCGGAAGACAGGAACGGCCGGCGCAACCATGACGAGGCCGCGCTCTGGCTGCGGCTGATCGAGGGGCGGCTCGACCCGGCCCCGCCCGGGGGACCCTTCGTGGTGATCGGCGATGCGAACCTCGACCCGCTCGACGGCGAAGGGCTGCCCACCGCGCTGAACGCACTGCTGACCCATCCGCGCCTGACAGACCCTGCGCCACGCGGCGATCATGGCCGCAGGGAACCCGCGCATCGCGGCGATCCGGCGCTGGACACCGCGCTTTACGACGGGATCGGCGGGTTGCGGGTGGATTACGTCCTGCCCTCGTCGGACCTCATCCTGCGGGACGCGGGGGTGCTTTGGCCCGCCGAAGGGGTGCCGCTCGCCGCGACTCTGGCCCTGGCCTCGCGCCACCGGCCGGTCTGGGTCGACATCGACTGGCCCGACGGCGGCGACGGCCCCTCTCGCTGACCGCGCAACCGCCTGTCCGGCTTGACCCTGACGGTCCCTTTGGCTAGGCCAGCCCCAAGCGATTTGCGGAGGATATATCGTGGCGAACCCTTCCATCCTGATCCTCGCCGGCGACGGCATCGGTCCCGAGGTCATGGCCGAGGTCAAAAAGATCATCGGCTGGTTCGGCGCGAAGCGCGGCATCGCCTTCGATGTGAGCGAAGACCTGGTTGGCGGCTGCGCCTGGGACGCGCACGGCACGCCCCTGACCGACGCCACGATGGCCAAGGCCCAGGCGGTCGACGCCGTTCTTCTGGGGGCCGTTGGCGGGCCGAAATACGACGTGCTCGACTTCAGCGTGAAGCCCGAGCGTGGCCTGCTGCGCCTGCGCAAGGAGATGGACCTTTACGCCAACCTGCGCCCCGCCCAATGCTTCGACGCGCTGGCCGATTTCTCCTCACTGAAGCGCGAGGTGGTCGCGGGGCTGGACATCGTGATCGTGCGCGAGCTGACGAGCGGCGTCTATTTCGGCGAGCCGCGCGGGATCTTCACCGAGGGTAACGAGCGGGTGGGGATCAACACCCAGCGTTACACCGAATCCGAGATCGCCCGCGTCGCGCGTTCGGCCTTTGAACTCGCCCGGCGGCGGTCGAACAAGGTCTGCTCGATGGAAAAGGCCAATGTCATGGAATCCGGCGTGCTGTGGCGCCAGGTCGTGACCGAGATCCACGCGAAGGAATACCCGGACGTGGAACTGTCCCACATGTATGCCGACGCCGGCGCCATGCAGTTGAGCCGCTGGCCGAAACAGTTCGACGTCATTCTGACCGACAACCTGTTCGGCGATCTGCTGTCGGACCTGGCCGCGATGCTGACCGGCAGCCTCGGGATGCTGCCC
>JAATGA010000389.1 GCA_015654855.1 Rhodobacterales bacterium | reverse complement strand
GGGGTGATGCTGTCGGGCGGGCAGCGCCAGCGCATCGCCATCGCACGGGCCATCCTGCGCGATGCGCCGGTGTTGCTGCTCGACGAGGCGACGAGCGCGCTCGACGCCGAAAGCGAACGCGCGGTGCAGCAGGCGATGGAACGGCTGGCCGAGGGGCGGACGGTTCTGGTCGTCGCGCACCGTCTGGCCACAGTGAAACGCGCCGACCGGATCGTCGTCTTCGAGGCGGGCCGGATCGTCGCCACCGGCACGCATGAGGAACTGGTGGCCTCGGGCGGTCTTTACGCGCGCCTGGCGCGGTTGCAGTTCACCGAGGCCTGATCCCTCGGGGCGGGCGACAAGGCTGCCCCAGGCCGGTCCTGCGGCATTCCGCCCTTGCGCCAGGGGGGAAGCGCATCCCCTCTTTCCCCGCGCGTCGGGTGTCCTATGATGTCATTTACGTTACCTGTAACAGCCATGATGCGGCCGGACGCGCCGCTATGGCCATACCAACGGAGATGACGATGGGATTCTGGAGCTTTCTGACCGGCTCGGGCAAGGATGTCGCCAAGGACGAGGCGAGCGCCGCCCCGAAAGAGGATGCGCTGATCAAAGAGATCAAGGATGTGGGCCTCGACACCACCGGGCTCGACATCAAGGTCGAGGGCGACAAGGTCAAGATCGCGGGCAAGGCCGTCAGCCCCGAGGTGAAGGAAAAGATCATCCTCGCCGCCGGCAACGTGAAGGGCGTGGCGGCCGTCGAGGCCGAGGATCACGACGATCCGGCCCCGGTGTTCTACACCGTGAAAAAGGGCGACACCCTGTCGGCCATCGCCAAGGAAACCCTTGGCAGCGCCAACAAATACCAGGCGATCTTCGAGGCCAACAAGCCGATGCTGACCCACCCGGACAAGATCTATCCGGGCCAGGTGCTGCGTATCCCGCAGCCCGAAGGCAAGGCGGTCTGACCACGGCGCGGGAAACCCCTTCACGGGAAGCCCGTTCAAAAGAAAAGGCCCCCGGATCGGGGGCCTTTTTCGTTGCGGGCGATTGCGCGGCTTCGCGGCGAGGGGATCCTCCGCGCCTTTGGCTTTCCATCGCGGGCGGAAGGCAGGCGAATGCCGGCTCTCTCCGGCACGGAACGGACGTGTTCCGCGTCGCTGCCGCACAGGCCGTGCGGCCGGGTCACAGATACCTGCCGCCGCGCTGCAACACCTCGATCTGATAGCCATCGGGGTTGGCGACGAAGAAGAATCGCCCGATCGCCGCCGTGCCCGGCCCGCCGGGGGCGAAATCCACCAGCTTGCGCGGGGCGAGACCCGCCTCGGTCAGCCGCGCGTGCTCGGACTCCAGATCGGCGACCGATACGGCCAGATGGCCATAGCCGTTGCCGATCTCATAGGGCTCGGTCCGGCCCTTGTTCACCGTCAGCTCGATCTCGAACGTGCTTTCGGGGTTGGACAGATAGATCAGGATGAAGCTCTCGAACTCCAGCCGTTCGGCCACCGTCAGACCAAAGGCGATACGGTAGAAGTCGAGCGCGCGCGCCTCGTCGAGGACGCGGATCATGCTGTGGATCGCCTTGGCCATGGGTTTCCTTTCCTTCGCGAAACGGGCAGTTTGGGCGCTGACCGCGCCATGCGACACCGGTTTGCGACGCTGCGTTCCACTTGGCAAGCGCGGGGAAAGCAGAGATGCTTTTCGCCGTGCCGCACCCGGGGGGAGAGATCGGGCGCGCATCGGGGTGTGAGGGAGGACTGCGATGAACCGGATCGTGACCAATGGTTTCACGTCGGCCAGCGACGTGAAGGCGATCGAGGCGGAAATGCCGTGGGAGGCCCGCGACACCGCCCGCACCATGCACGAATTCCTGTCGCGCACCGCCGCCGCCCATGGCGACCGCCCGGCGCTGTCCTATCAGATCCTGTCGGGGCCTGCGGACAAATCGGTGACCCTGACCTGGAACGCCCTGCTGGCCGAGGTGCGCCAGGCCGCGAACCTGTTCCGCGCCCACGGCATCGGACCAAAGGATGTGGTGGCCTATATCCTGCCGAACACGGTCGAGACGGCGGTGGTTCTGCTCGGCGGCACGGTCGCGGGGATCGCCAACCCGATCAACCCGCTGCTGGAGCCGGAACAGATCGCCTCGATCCTGCGCGAGACCAGGGCGAAGGCGGTGGTCACGCTGAAGGCCTTCCCCAGGACCGATGTGCCGCAAAAGGTGGCCGAGGCTCTGAAGCTCGCCCCCGGCGTCGCGACTTTGTTCGAGGTCGATCTGGCGCGCTACCTTTCGCCGCCGAAATCTTGGCTCGTGCCGCTGATCCGGCCGAAGAACCCGGCTTCGCACCAGGCCAAAGTCCTGTCGTTGCGCGCGGAAATGGCGCGTCAGCCGGGCGACGGGCTGACCTTCGACGATCCGCGCGAGGATCGGGTGGCGGCCTATTTCCATACCGGCGGCACGACGGGGATGCCCAAGGTCGCGCAGCACAAGGTTTCGGGGATGGTCTACAACGGCTGGCTCGGCCATCGCTTGCTCTTCCGCGAGACGGATACGATCATGTGCCCGCTGCCGCTGTTCCACGTCTTCGCCGTCTATCCGATCCTGATGTCCTGCATCGCCTCGGGGGCGCGGATCGTGCTGCCGACCCCGGCCGGCTATCGCGGCGAGGGGGTGTTCGACAATCTGTGGAAGCTGATTGAACGGTATAAGGCCACCTATCTGATCACCGTGCCGACCGCTTTGGCCGCGCTGATGCAGCGCAGGGTGGATGCCGATGTCTCCACCCTGCGCGGCACCTTCTCGGGGTCGGCGCCGCTGCCGCTGGAACTGTATAAACGGTTCGAGGAGGCGACCGGCGTTCAGGTGATC
>JAATGA010000117.1 GCA_015654855.1 Rhodobacterales bacterium | reverse complement strand
CCGTCCGGGGCGCCATATCGCCCGCCACGGCTTCGGCTACAGCCGGTTCCGGCACGAGGCCGGCGGGATCGGGTTCGACCTGCTGCAATTCGTGCCGTTGCGCGACCCGGTGAAGATCTCGCGTCTGACGCTGCGCAATCTGTCGGGGCGGGCCCGGCGGCTGACGGTGGTCAGCTATGCCGAGCCGGTGATGGGCCTGTCCCGCGCCGCGTCGGCCCCGTTCATCTGCACCGAACGGGATGGAGAAACCGGCGCGCTCTTTGCCCGGAACCCGTGGAATATGGCGTTCCCCGACCGCGTGATGTTCGCCGATCTGAGCGGGACGCAGACCGGATTCACCGCCGACCGGACGGGCTTCCTGGGCCGGGGCGGCGATCTGGCCATGCCCCTCGCGCTGAGCGAAGGGGCGGTGCTCGCCGGTATCTCCGGGGCGGGGATCGACCCCTGCATGGCTCTGGAGCGGACGGTGGAACTGGCCCCGGGCGCCAGCGTAGGCATCGACCATTTCCTGGGCGAGACCGCCTCGGCCGGGGCGGCCCGCGATCTGATCGGGCGGCTGCGCGCGGCCGATCTCGATGCGGCTTTGGCAGAGGTCGCGGCGCATTGGGACGGGCTGCTCGGCGCCGTGCAGGTCGAAACGCCGGATCGGGCTACAGACATCATGGTCAACGGTTGGCTGCACTATCAGGCGTTCGCCTGCCGGGTGCAGGCGCGGTCCGGGTTCTATCAGGCCAGCGGCGCCTATGGGTTTCGCGACCAGTTGCAGGATGGCATGGCGCTGACCCTCGCGCAGCCCGACCGGGTGCGCGCGCATCTGTTGCGCGCCGCCGGGCGGCAGTTCCCCGAGGGCGATGTCCAGCACTGGTGGCTGCCGCATTCCGGCCAGGGGGTCCGCACGAGGATCTCGGACGATTGCGTCTGGCTGGCCTTCGCCGCCGCCGACTATGTGGCGGTGACCGGGGATCTCGCGGCGCTGGACGAGGCGGTGCCCTTCCTTGAAGGCCCGCCGCTGGCGCCTGGCCAGCACGACGCCTTCTTCCTGCCCGAGGCTTCCGGCACGGAGGCGACGCTGTTTCAGCATTGCGCCCTTGGCCTCGACCGCGCCATCGCGCTGACCGGCGCGCTCGGTCTGCCGCTGATCGGGACGGGCGACTGGAACGACGGGATGAACCGGGTCGGCGAAGGCGGGCAGGGCGAAAGCGTCTGGCTCGGCTGGC
The DNA here is from genome assembly GCA_015654855.1 of Rhodobacterales bacterium. GTDB lineage: Bacteria > Pseudomonadota > Alphaproteobacteria > Rhodobacterales > Rhodobacteraceae > JAATGA01. Next base: position 6,394 of record JAATGA010000117.1, on the reverse strand, counting down.
TGCTGCTCGACACTCTGGCGCGCTTCATACCGTTGGCGGAAGCCCGCGATCCGGTCCGCGCCGCGCGCTGGCGGGACCATGCCGAGGGTCTGCGCGCGGCAATTGAACGCGAGGCCTGGGACGGGGAATGGTATCGCCGCGCGACCTTCGACGACGGAACCTGGCTCGGCTCGGCCAGGGGGCCAGCGTGCCGGATCGATTCCATCGCGCAAAGCTGGGCCGTGCTGTCCGGCCAGGCCGACCCCGCGCGCGCCGCGCAGGCCATGGCTTCGGTCGAGCGGCATCTGATCCGCCCCGAGGCGGGGATCGCGCTGCTGTTCACCCCGCCCTTCGACAATGCCGCGCCCGGCTTCGGTCCCGATCCGGGCTATATCGCGGGCTATCCGCCCGGCCTGCGCGAGAATGGCGGGCAATACAGCCATGCCGCGATGTGGGCGATCCTGGCGCGGGCGAAGATGCGCGACGGCGACGGGGCCGCGCGCCTGTTCGCGATGCTGAACCCGATCAACCACGCCCTGACGCCGCAAGATGCGCGCCGCTACAAGGTGGAGCCATATGTGGTGGCCGCCGATGTCTATTCGGTGGCCCCGCTTGAGGGCCGGGGCGGCTGGACATGGTATACCGGATCGGCCGCCTGGATGTATCGCGCCGCGGTCGAGGGCATTCTGGGCATCCGGCGCGAGGGCGACCATCTGCGGATAGACCCCTGTTTGCCCGCCCATTGGCCTGGCTTCTCGGCCAGGCTGCGGGTCGCGGGCACCGCGATCGACATCCGGGTGGCGCAAGGCGGCGATGCGCCGCCGGACAGTGCGACGCCGGGCGATGGCATCGCCCGGGTTCCGCTGGATGGCGGCACGCATGTGCTGCATATCCATACGGCGGGCGCGGCAGGCCCGGTCGTCGGCGCGGGATAGTCCCGGGTTCGCCGTCGCGCCGGCTCCGCCCGAGGGCCCATGACAACAGGCGGACTACGCCTGGAGACGGCGCTTCCCGATGACGGTGACCTCGACCAGAGAGTCGCCGCTGCCGGGCCGGAAACGTCATGCGCCCAGGTCGGCATGGCTTCGGGCGTCGCGGAAATGACGTGGGACGGCGGGCCGCGGGTCCCGGGTTCCGCGCGTGGACGCTGGATCAGGCTGGGCGGTCCAGACGACAACCTGGTGCCGATAGCGGCAGGTTGTCGTGTGGACCGTTCGAGCAAGGTCACGGAGATGTCCTGTTTCGGGCAGGGAGAAAGGCGCTGAGGAAGCAAGTCCGAGGGTCGGGCGTGATGCCAGCGGGTCGCCTGCGTTTTCCCGGGCTGGCGCTGTTGTGTCAGTGGCGCTCCGGCTGTGCTGAATCGAATTCCGCCAATGCGATCATCCGATGATGGAGGCGCGTGTGAGCCGACCGGCAGGAAATGTCACCAACCGGTCCGCAGGCAATCGTCGCAAAACGCAGGTCGCGCGGTGCCGTGTGCAAGCGCCACCGCCCCGGCCGGCGCTTGCCGCGCCAGGGGCTCAGCCGCAGACCAAAAGCTCCAGCCACAGGCGGATCAGCGCCGCCTCGGCGGTTTCGGTGCCGCCGTTCGTGACACCGGCGGCCCAGAGCGCGCTGCCCGCGGCATAGGCGCCGGGGGTCAGCCCGCCATTTTCGCAGCCGCTGACGGCGCGCAGCCGCAGGCCGCGCGCGACGGCCTCGGTCAGGACTTCGTGCAGATCGGGGTCGGCGGGGATCGTCCCCGCGCCGAAGACCCTCAGCACCGCGCCGTCGAGCCGGGCGAGCATCGCCTCCAGCGCCTCGGCGGGCAGGCCGGGGGTGATCGTCAGCACGGCGAGCCGTCGCGCGGCGAAGCGGCGCGGGCGCCAAGGGTCGGACATATCCGGCTGCGGGACGGCGCGGAAGGCATCCGCGCCATGGCTGTCGGTTTTCACAAGGCCGCCGGCCGGCAGGATGCGCCCGGCGAAGGCCAGCCGGACGCCCGGCCCGGGCGGTGCCGAGAGGGCGAGGTCCAGGTTCGCCTCGGCATCGCCGCCGGTGCCGAGCGGGTGCATCGCCCCGGTCAGGATTACCGGATGCGGCCTGCCGGCCAGCGCCTGGGAAAGCGCCGCACCGGTCCAGGACATCGTATCGGTGCCATGGGTGATCACGACCGGCCCCGCCTCGGCCTCGATCAGGTCGAGCAGCCGGTTCCAGTGCCGGAAGCCGACATCGGCGCTGTCGAGCGGCGGGTCGAAGGCGTTGATCCGGGCGCGACCGGCGACGGCGGCCTCGACAAGGCCGGTGCCGGGGGTCAGGCCATCGGGGCCGGGCACCATGCCGATGGTGCCGCCGGTATGGATGAGCAGGGGCATCGCGGCTCGCTTTCGTAGGTTATTTCCGTCGCCGATGGTTCGTTGTGGACGGTCGGGCGGCGACCCGCAAGACGGAGGGCTTGTGATCGGCCGGGCAGGGGGCTTTCCGACCCCCTCGGCCCTGACGGGCCTCGCCCCCCGAGGATGTTTGGGCGAAGAGGATGAGGAAGGTCAGAGGTTCGCCTCCACCCGAAAGCCGGGGGGGATGGCGTCATGCCCGTCGAGGATCAGGTCGACGAGGGTGGCGGCGACCTTCGGGGCCATGCCGAAGCCGATCTTGAATCCGCCATTCGCCACGAAATGGCCGGGCCGGTCCGGCCAGGGACCGAGCATCGGCGCGCGCGACCGGGCGCGGGGACGCAGGCCCGCCCAGCGGTCGAGCACGGGGGCTGCGGCGAGCGACGGCACCGCGGCGACCGCGCGGACGAGAAGCGCGTCGAGCTGGTCGTCGGTGGCGGTCGGGTCGTCCCAGGCGTTCTCGCTGGTCGAGCCGATGGCGGTCGTGCCGTCGGCATGGGGGACGATGTGCAGCCCGTCGGCGAAGATCTGCGGCAGTTCGCGCGCGTCATGGCCGAGGCTCAGCGCCTGGCCCTTGACCCCGGCGCCGAGCGTGCGACCGAAGGCGCGGGACAACTCGGCCAGCCCGGCGGTGCCGGTGGCATGGACGACGGCGCCCTCGTCGGGGGTGTCGTCCGTCGTGACCTCGCCGCCCCGGGCGCGGATGGCGGCGACCAGCGCCAGGGCCGCCTGCCGGGGGTGAAGCCGCGCGGTCAGCGTGTCGCGGATCAGCAGGCCGGTGGGGCTTTGCGGTTCGAATGCTGTGCCGGTGGCGGGAATGACCTCCCACGCGGCCTGGCCGCGCCACAGCGTTGTCGCGCCGGCGATGCGGCCTCGTGCCATCTGCACGGTATGGTCATCCGCCAGCGGTTGCAGTCGGCCCGTCCGGGCATAGCCCGGATCCATGCCCCCCGCCGCCGTGATTCCGGCCCACCACTCGGCTGCCATCAGCAGGCTGTCGAGTTGGAAGGCCTTCTTGTCGTTCCATTGCTCGGGCACATGCGGGGCCAGCGCGCCGACCAGTCCGCCGCTCGCCCCCGCGCCGATGGTGGTCTTCTCCACCAGCCGGACGCGGACGCCGCGCCGCGCGGCCTCCCATGCGACGGAAAGGCCGAAGATCCCTCCGCCCCGCACCGTCAGATCTGCCCTTGCCATTCCTGCCCCGCGCGACCATAGCAACCCCTGAACCGGGTTTAGGACAGATGGCGGGTGACGAACAGGGTGCGGAACTGGATTGGCGGGACGGGGGCATTCCGGTCTCGACCCGGTTCGATGACCCCTATTTCTCGCTGGCCGACGGCCTGGCCGAAACGCGGCATGTGTTTCTGGCCGGAAACGGGCTGCCGGAGCGGTTCCGCCCGGGCTTTCACATCGCGGAACTGGGCTTCGGCACCGGGCTGAACATGCTGGCCGCGCTGATCGCCTGGAGGGCGGCGGGCGGGACGAGCCCGCTGCGCTTCACCAGTTTCGAGGCCTTTCCTATGGCCGCCCCCGACATCGCCCGCGCGCTGGAGGCATTTCCCGAGGCCTCGGCGGTCGCCGGCCCCTTCCTGGACCAATGGGCGGCGGGGGCGCGGAGCATCCGCTGCGACGGGCTTGAGGCGGAAATCGTCATCGGCGACGCGCGCGAGACATTGCCGGCATGGGCGGGCCGGGCGGATGCCTGGTTCCTCGACGGCTTTTCTCCGGCGAAGAACCCCGAGTTGTGGGACGCGATCCTGATGGCCGAGGTGGCGCGGCACACCGCGTCGGGCGGCACATTCGCGACCTATACCGCCGCCGGCCATGTGCGCCGGGCGCTGGCGGGCGCGGGCTTTGCCGTCGAGCGGCGGCCGGGGTATGGCAATAAGCGGCATATGACGGCGGGCTGTCTGGCCACCGGGGGCGGGGTCTGATGGCGGCGCGGCAGAACACCAGGCTCGGCATTCTGCTGATGATCGTGACCACGATGATCTTCGCCGCCCAGGACGCGCTGTCGCGCCATTTGGCGGCGAGTTCCAACGTCTATATGGTGGTGATGATCCGCTACTGGTTCTTTGCCGCCTTCGCCATCCTGCTGGCGGCGCGCGCGCCGGGCGGGCTGCGCGCGGCGGTCCGCACCCGGCATCCCTGGCTGCAATCGTTGCGCGGCGTCCTGCTGATCGCCGAGATCGTCATCATCGTCTTCGCTTTCGTCCGGCTGGGCCTGGTCGAGACCCATGCCATCTTCACCTCGGCCCCGCTGATCGTCGCGGCGCTGTCCGGGCCGATCCTGGGCGAGCATGTCGGCTGGCGCCGGTGGGCGGCCATCGGCATCGGCTGCGTAGGGGTGCTGATCGCGCTGAACCCCGGGGCGGGGGTGTTCTCGATCTGGTCGCTGGTTCCGCTGCTGTCCGCGCTGATGTTCGCGACCTATGGGCTGCTGACCCGCTATGTCGGGCGCGACGATGCCGCGGAGGTCACCTTTTTCTGGACCGGGGTGACGGGGGCACTGGCCGCCACCGTCGTCGGCCTGCCGAATTGGCAGGCGCTGTCGCCCACTGACTGGAGCGTGATGCTGATCCTGTGCATCTGCGGCTGTGTCAGCCACTGGATGCTGATCCGTGTCTACGAAATCGCCGAGGCGAGCGCGGTCCAGCCCTTCGCCTATCTGCAACTCGTCTGGGTGTCGATCATCGGGGTGTCGATCTTCGGCGAGGTGTTGCGGCCCAATGTCGTCGTCGGCGCCTGTGTCGTGGTGGCGGCGGGGCTTTTCACCCTCTGGCGCCAGCATGTGCGCGAGCAGGAACGCTGAAGGTCCCGGCGCGGTTCAGCCGATCCGCGACAGGCCTGCGACAATCAGCGACAGGCCTGACAGGAACAGCAGACCGAAGGCCAGGCGGCGCAAAGCCCCGGGCGACAGCGGCGGCGGCCAGCGGCGCGCGACGGTGGTGCCGATCAGCACCGCCGGCACCGCGCCAAGTGCCGCGACCAGTGTGGCGGCGGGGATCCCGTCCGTCGCCGCCGCGAGGCCGAGCCGCAGGATCTGGTTGGCCGCGAAGGCCGCGACCAGCGTGACCCGGACGGCGGCCATCGCCATCGGCTGGCGGTAAAGCTGCCAGATGATCGGCGGCCCGGCGGTGGCGAAGAGTCCGCCCATGACCCCGCCCACAGCCCCGGTCGCAACGAAGCTCCAGGGGGCCGACCTTTCCGCCCGCGCGCGCGGGCGCGCCGCCAGTTGCAGGGCGGACCCCGCGATCAGCAGCCCCAGCAGCAGTTGCAGCGCCCACAGCGCCTGCCCCGCCAGCCAGTGCAGCAGCGCATAGCCCGCCAGCATCGCCGGCATACTTCCCGCGAGCGTCAGCGCCAGCGCAGGCCGGTCGATGTCGCGCCAGCCGCGCCCGAGGATCATCGCCGCATTCACCACGACCAGGATCGAGGTCACGATGGCCGCCTGCGGGATCGGCATCAGCCCGAACAGCCCGGTCACCCCCATCAGCACCAGGCCGAGGGCGAAGCCGGTTAGGCTCTGCATCCAGGCGGCGATCAGCGCAGTGGCCCAGAAGGCCAGGGTCAGGGTGTCGGGGTTCATGTGCATCTCCGGGTCGGGGGCCTGGTCATGCCGGCCCGGACCTGTACCATCAGCCCTTCAGTTCCGATGTCAGGCGGACGGGCCCGGCCTTGCCGCGCAGTTTCGCCCGGTAGATCACCACCGATTCCGCCACGCGCATCACATAGGTCCGCGTCTCGGCGAAGGGAATCGACTCGATCCAGTCGATCACATCCACATCCGGCCGGCGCGGATCGCCGAGTTGTTCGATCCAGGCGCGCGGCCGGCCCGGCCCCGCGTTGTATCCGGCGGCGACCAGCGCGATCGAGGGGCCGAACTCCGCGACCATCTGCGCCAGATAGGCGGTGCCCATCGAGACGTTGTAGGTCGGATCGGTCGTCAGCCGCGCAGGCTCGTAGGGCAGGCCGGTCTTGTCGGCCATCAGCTTCGCCGTGCCCGGCATGACCTGCATCAGCCCGCGCGCGCCGACATGGCT
>JAATGA010000230.1 GCA_015654855.1 Rhodobacterales bacterium | reverse complement strand
GCGGTCGAGGCGGGGCCGAAACTGCGCTGCGCCGCGCCGACCGCCGATCCGGGCGGCGGCGGGATCAACGTCGCGCGGGCCGCGAAGGCGCTTGGCGGGCGGGCGCTGGCTTTGGTCGCGCTGGCCGGCACCACCGGCGCGTGGCTGGCGGATCTGCTGACGGCGCAAGGCCTCGACTTCGTGGCCATGCCTGCGCCGGGCGAGACGCGGCAGAGCATGACCGTGACCGAGACCGGCACCGGCCGGCAGTTCCGCTTCATGCTGCCGGGGCCGGACTGGGATGCCACCGCGCAGGAGAGGGTTTTCGTCCGCCTCGGCGATCTGGGCCGGCCCGGCGGCATTGCCGTGATCTCGGGCAGTCAGCCGCCCGGGGTGCCACATGACTTCCCGGCCCGGATGGCTGCCGCGCTGGAGGGGATGGAGATCGTGCTCGACACCTCCGGCCCCGCGCTGGCCGAGGCGATTGCGCACCCGATTCCCGGCCTGTCGCTTTTGCGGATGAACGACAGCGAGGCCGAGGGGCTGGCCGGTCACCCCCTGCCCACGCGCGCCGATACGGCGAATTTCGCCGCCGCCCTCGTCTCGCGGGGCGTGGCGAGGCGGGTGATTGTCGCACGCGGCCATGACGGATCGGTCATGGCCGGGCCGGAGGGACGGCTCTGGTGCGCGCCGCCGCAGGTGCAGGTCGACAGCAAGGTCGGCGCGGGCGACAGTTTCGTCGGCGCCTGGGTGCTGGCCATGTCGCGCGGAGCGGATGCGCATCACGCGTTACGCCAGGGGGTGGCGGCGGCAGCCGCAGCCGTGACCACGCCCGGCACCGAGCTTTGCCGCGCCACCGATGTCGCCCGCATCCTGACGGAATGCGTCGAAGGCACATTGTGACCCGGTGATCCGCGCCGGGGCCGCCCGCTGACGACGCCCCGCGCGGGCTGTACCCCCGGAAACGCCGCGCAAGCTGCGGAAAAGGGCAGAGATTCTGCCCTTTATTCCCTCTTTTCATTCCGGGAATCGCACCCTATGGTCCGCCGTAATGACACGGGACATGCATACCGCTCGCGCCGCTTTCGGTGCTGACCGGGGGGCCGCCAGCCTCCTGCTTCCCCGTGGTCTCCTTCTTCTTAGCAGCCTCTGAGCGTGCCTTTGGGCGCGACCGCTCGGAGGTGATCAGCGCCCGGCCCCACGCGACCTGCTAAGAACACGAGGAACTCCCATGACCAGCACCCCCGCAACTGCGAAAACCGCAGCCGCCGAGCAGCCGAAAATCGTCATCTTCGACACCACCCTGCGTGACGGCGAGCAATCGCCCGGCGCCACCATGACCCATGCCGAAAAGCTGGAGATCGCGGCGCTGCTGGACGAGATGGGCGTCGATGTGATCGAGGCCGGTTTCCCCATCGCATCCGAAGGCGATTTCGCCGCCGTGGCCGAGATCTCGAAACGCTCGAAGAACTCCACCATCTGCGGCCTGTCCCGCGCGAATTTCAAAGACATCGACCGCTGCTGGGAGGCGGTGAAGCACGCCCCCTCCCCCCGGATCCACACCTTCATCGGCACCTCGCCGCTGCACCGCGCCATCCCGAACCTGACGATGGATCAGATGGCCGAGCGCATCCATGAAACCGTGACCCACGCCCGCAACCTGTGCGACAACGTGCAATGGTCGGCGATGGATGCGACGCGGACCGAACACGACTATCTGTGCCGCGTGGTCGAAATCGCAATCAAGGCCGGGGCCACGACGATCAACATCCCCGACACCGTGGGCTACACGGCCCCCCGCGAAAGCGCCGCGCTGATCCGTATGCTGATCGAGAGGGTGCCGGGCGCGGACGAGATCATCTTCGCCACCCATTGCCACAACGACCTGGGCATGGCGACGGCGAACTCCCTCGCCGCCGTCGAGGCGGGCGCGCGGCAGATCGAATGCACGGTCAACGGCCTGGGCGAGCGTGCCGGCAACGCCGCGCTGGAAGAGGTGGTGATGGCCCTGCGGGTGCGCAACGACATCATGCCCTACCGCACCGGCATCGACACGACCAAGATCATGCACCTGAGCCGCCGCGTCTCCACCGTCTCGGGCTTCCCGGTGCAGTTCAACAAGGCCATCGTCGGCAAGAACGCCTTTCTGCATGAAAGCGGCATCCATCAGGACGGCGTGCTGAAGAACGTCGAAACCTTCGAGATCATGAAGCCCGAACATATCGGCCTGACGGCGAAGAACATCGCCATGGGCAAACACTCGGGCCGCGCTGCGCTGCGGGCGAAGATGAAGGAGATGGGGGTCGATCTGGCAGACAACCAGTTGAACGACCTGTTCGTCCGGTTCAAGGCCTTGGCCGACCGCAAGAAGGAGGTCTACGACGACGACCTGCTGGCGCTGGTCTCCGACGCCGACACGCATGAGGCGCATGACACGATCCAGGTCAAACGCCTGCGCGTCATCTCGGGCACCGAAGGCCCGAACGAGGCAGAACTGACGCTGACCATCGAGGGCGTGGACCATTCGGTCGAGGCCACCGGCGACGGCCCGGTGGATGCCTGCTTCAACGCGGTGAAGATGCTGGTGCCCCACAAGGCGCGCCTGCAACTCTACCAGGTGGCCGCCGTGACTGAAGGCACCGACGCCCAGGCCACCGTCTCGGTCCGCATCGAGGAAGAGGGGCGCATCGCCACCGGCCAGTCGGCCGATACCGATACGATCCTGGCATCGGTCAAGGCCTATGTGAATGCGATCAACCGCCTGATCGAGCGGCGGAAGAAATCCGCCCCTGACGCCGATGTGAAGTCGGTAAACTACAAGGACGCGGGCTGAAACGCCGTCTCACGCCCATGTGACGAGGGGGTGAAGGTTCGAAAAGTGCAACTGTTGGAAAGGATGGGCAATTCTTGGCACGCCCTTTCCGGCGGGGGCCTTTCACAATCCTGCCGCAATCAATATAAGGAACCACCCGCCGGGACTGTCCGAGTCGCGGCGGTTTCTCTTTCATGAATCAGGGACCGTCCCGGCATGGCATTCTCCAGCATCTTTTCGTCCGACATGGCGATCGACCTCGGCACAGCGAACACGCTCGTCTACATCCGGGGCAAGGGGATCGTTCTGAACGAACCCTCGGTAGTGGCCTATCACGTCAAGGACGGCAAGAAGCAGGTGCTCGCGGTCGGCGAGGATGCCAAGCTGATGCTGGGCCGCACCCCCGGCACGATCGAGGCGATCCGCCCGATGCGCGACGGCGTGATCGCCGACTTCGACTCGGCGGAAGAGATGATCAAGCATTTCATCCGCAAGGTGCATAAGCGCACCACCTTCTCGAAGCCCAAGATCATCGTCTGCGTCCCTCATGGCGCGACCCCGGTCGAGAAGCGCGCGATCCGCCAGTCGGTGCTGTCGGCGGGTGCGCGTCGTGCCGGCCTGATCGCCGAACCCATCGCCGCCGCCATCGGCGCGGGGATGCCGATCACCGACCCCACCGGCAACATGGTCGTCGACATCGGCGGCGGCACCACCG
>JAATGA010000385.1 GCA_015654855.1 Rhodobacterales bacterium | reverse complement strand
GGGCTATGTGCTGCCCTGGGGTCAGATGTCGTTCTGGGGTGCCACGGTGATCACCGGCCTGTTCGGCGCAATTCCTGGCATCGGGCCGTCGATCCAGGAATGGCTGCTCGGCGGGCCTGCGGTCGATAACGCGACGCTGAACCGCTTCTTCTCGCTGCACTATCTGCTGCCCTTCGTCATCGCGGCGCTGGTGGCGGTGCATATCTGGGCTTTCCACTCGACCGGCAACAACAACCCGATCGGGGTCGAGGTGCGGCGCGATTCGAAAGAGATCGCGGCGAAGGACACCCTGCCCTTCTGGCCCTATTTCGTGATCAAGGACCTGTTCGCGCTTGGCGTCGTCATGGTGGTGTTCTTCGCCATCGTCGGCTTCATGCCGAACTATCTGGGCCACCCCGACAACTATATCGAGGCGAACCCGCTTTCGACACCCGCCCATATCGTGCCGGAATGGTATTTCCTGCCATTCTACGCGATCCTGCGCGCCTTCACCGGCGATGTCTGGATCGTGCAGTGGTGCAGTTCGTGACCTTCGGCATCGTCGACGCCAAGTTCTTCGGCGTGCTGGCGATGTTCGGCGCCATCGCGGTGCTGGCGCTGACGCCCTGGCTCGACACCTCCTCGGTGCGCTCGGGCCGGTATAGGCCGACGTTTAAATGGTGGTTCTGGCTGCTGGCCATCGACTTCATGGTCCTGATGTGGGTCGGCGCGCAATCGACCGAGTTCCCCTATGACTGGATCTCGCTGATCGCCGCGACCTACTGGTTCGCCTTTTTCCTGGTGATCCTGCCGCTGCTCGGCATCATCGAAAAGCCGCTACCGACTCCGGCCACCATCGAAGACGACTTCAACGCCCACTATGGCCCCAAGGCCACTCCGGCCGAGTGAGGGAAAGCAAGCAATGATCCGCAAGCTCGCAATCACCGCCGTAACAGCCCTGACGCTTCCGGTCGCCGCAATGGCGGCCGAAGGCGGGCATATCGAGGACGTGGCCTTCAGCTTCGAAGGTCCGTTCGGCAAGTTCGACCAGCATCAGTTGCAGCGCGGCCTTCAGGTCTTTACCGAGGTCTGCACCGCCTGCCACGGAATGAAGTTCGTGCCGATCCGCACGCTGGCCGACGAGGGCGGGCCGCAACTGCCGATGGATCAGGTCCGCGCCTATGCGACGGCCTATCCGGTCAACGACGCGGCCTCGAATCTGCAACTGCTCGATCCGGCGACGGAAGAGACGCGTACCCTGCTGCCGACCGACAACTTCCCGGCGAACCATACGGTCAACGCACCCGACCTCAGCCTGATGGCCAAGGCGCGCGCCGGGTTCCACGGCCCCTATGGCACCGGGATCTCGCAACTTGTCAACGGGATCGGCGGGCCGGAATATATCCACGCCATCCTGACCGGCTACACGGGCGAGGAAAAGGTCGAGGCGGGGACGACCTATTATGAGAACCACGCCTTCTCGACCGGCTGGATCGCCATGGCAACCCAACTGTCGGACGATCAGGTGACCTATGCCGACGGCACCCCCGCGACGGTGGACCAGATGGCCAAGGATGTGGCGGCCTTCCTGATGTGGGCCGCCGAGCCGAAGCTGATGGCCCGCAAACAGGCGGGTCTGACGGCGGTGATCTTCCTGATCGTACTGACCTCGCTGCTTTATCTGACCAACAAGAAGCTGTGGGCGCCGCACAAAGGCAAGAAACACGCCTGATCCGGCGACGGACGGCCCCTTCGCGACAGATCACCCCGCCCTTTTTTGGGCGGGGTTTTCCTTTGCCTTTGAGACAGGGGCGTCAGCCCAGATAGGCACGCAGCGCGGGCGGCGGGTCGGCAAACAGGTTCTGCGTGTCCTGTGGCGGCCAGGCGGTGCCACCTTCGACGAAGACGGTCCGCGCCATGGCCCGCGCATCCACCGGATCGTGCGTGACCATCAGCACCAGCGCGCCGGTCTCGTCCGCGACCTCGTTCACCAGGGCGACCATCTCGGCCCGCAAGGCGGGGCCGAGCGCAGCGAAGGGCTCGTCGAGCAGCAAAACAGGCCGAGCGCGCAGCAGCGCCCGGGCCAGCGCCGCCCGCCCGATCTGACCGCCGGACAATTCAGCCGGGCGACGCGGACCCATGCCTTCCAGGCCGACGCGGGTCAGAACCCTGGCGATGCGATCCCGCTCATCTTCCGACAGCCCGGCACGAGTGGTCAGGCCAAGCGCCAGGTTCCTCTCCACCGTCAGATGGGGAAAGAGGTTCTGTTCCTGAAACAGCACCGACACCGGCCGCTTGCCCGGCGGGACCGGGCCGAGGTCCTGCCCCTGCCACAGAATGCGCCCCGCTTGCGCGGCAAGGAACCCCGCGATGGCCATCAGCAGAGTCGACTTGCCGCCGCCGGAGGGGCCGATGACCGCGATCCGGTCGCCTGCCGCCGCGCTCCAACTGGCGGAAAGACGGAAATCGCCCTGGACCACGACCAGACCTTCAAGTTCCAGCAAGCCAGCGCCCTCCTCTGTCACACAGCGCGAACAGCGCGAAACCAGCGAGCGTCAGGACAAGCGCCGCGCCCGCCGCCGCCTCGGTCCGGTATGCGGCGGCCAGACGGCTGACGACCAGCGGCAAGGTCGCGCCGCTTTCCCCGGCGAACAGCGCCACGACTCCCAGATCGCCCATCGACATCGCCGCCGCAAGCCCCGCGCCGAAGCCGAGCGGTGCTGCCAGGCGCGGCAGGACCAGCCAGCGCAGCCGCGCCGTGCCGGTCAGGTCCAGCGCGGCGGCGAGCTGGCCGTAATCCGCCTGCAAAGCCCGAGCCTGCGGCAGCAGCAGGCGATAGACGAAGGGCAGCGACATCACCGCATTGACCACCAGCGTCACCGACAGCGCCAGATCCTCGACCCTTGCAAAGGGATGGACCATCAGGAAAAGCCCCGTCCCCAACACCAGGCCCGAGGCTGCCATCGGCAGCATCGCCGCCACCTCGAACAGCCGCCGCCCCGGCGCCTCCCGCGCCACGGCGAGCGCCAGCACCAGCGCCGCCGTCACACTCAGCGCCGTCGCCCCCACTGCCACGACGAGCGAGCGGGCAAGCGCGCTCCAGACGCTGGCCGGCAGCGCTAAAAGCCCCGGCGCGCCGCGCCAGAGCACCGCCAGCAGCGGCGCGAAGAGGAAAGCCGCCGCCAACCCGATCGCCCCCGCGTCGCCTGTCCGCCGCCAGCCGCCCGGCGCGGGCACCCTGGCCACCCGCTCCAGCCCCGCGCCGAAGCCGGTGGGGATCGCCAGCCGCCCGGCCAGCGCCACCGCCGCCGCGCAAAGCATGAACTGCACCGCCGCCAGCCCGGCGGCCCGACCCAGATCGAACTCGAACCGCAGCGCCTGATAGATCGCCAGTTCCACATTCGTCGCCGCCGGCCCGCCACCGAGCGTCAGGACAACCGCGAAACTCGTCAGGCAGACGAGGAAGATCACCACCGCCGCCCCGGGCGCCACCGCGCGCAGCATCGGCCGCTCCAGGTGGCGGAAGGTCGCGGCAGGGTCGAAGTCGAGCGAGGCGGCAAGCCGGAACCTCTCCGCCGGGATGGCGGCCCAGCCTTGCAGCAGCATCCGCACCGCCAGCGGCAGGTTCAGGAACAGATGCGCGAGGATCACCCCGTGAAAGCCGAAGATCGACACCGGCGGCAGCCCCGCCGCCGTCAGCGCCTGGTTGACAAGGCCTGCCCGGCCGAAGATCGCGAGCAGGCCGATGATCGCCACCACGACCGGCAACAGAAAGGGCGCGCCCATCAACACGATCAGCGCCCCGCGGCCCGCGAACCGACGCCGGGCCAACGCCCGCGCGACGGGGATCGCGAGGCCCACCGACAAGCCCGCCGAAACGGCGGCTTGCAAAACGGTGAAACGCACCGCCGACCAGTCGGCGGCGGCCGGCGTGAAACCGCCCGCCCGGACAGCCACCACTGCGAGCGTGCCCAATGTCAGCAGCGCCAGCCCGGCGGCGGTGGCCGCCGCGCCTAGCGGGAAAGGGCCGCGCGCCATTCGTCCAGCGCCGGGCCGCGCAGCGCCTCGGCCTCTGCGGAACCCAGCAACAGCGTTTTCACCGGTTTGATCAGCGTCCCGAACCCGGCGGGCAGGCCGGCTGCCGGGGTTTTCGCCGGATACATCCAGTTGGTTTCCGGGATGGCGGCCTGGAATCCTTCCGTCTCCATGAAGGCGAGGAAGCGGTCCGCCAGCTCCGGCTGATCGGTCGCGGCGAGTTTGCCGGCGACTTCGACCTGAAGGTAGTGGCCCTCGTCGAAGGGGGCTGCGGCCTTGGTGTCGTCCTTCTCGGCGATCAGGTGGTAGGCGGGCGAGGTGGTGTAGGACAAAGCCATATCGGCCTCGCCCGACAGGAACAGGCCATAGGCCTCGGACCAGCCGGGGGTGACGGTGACGATATTGTCGGCCAGCGCCGTCCAGACTTCGGGCGCCTTGTCGCCATAGGCATCCTTCACCCACATCAGCAGGCCAAGGCCGGGGGTTGATGAACGCGGATCCTGGATCACGATCTTCAGATCAGAGGCCCCGAGTTCGACAAAGCTTTTCGGCGGGGTGGAAAGCTTCGTGCGATCGTAGACGAAGGCGAACCAGCCCCAGTCGAAGGGCAGGAACAGCGGGTCGGCCCATGCGACCGGCAGGTCGCCCGCGAAGGTTTGCCCGTGCTGCGCAAAAAGCCCGGTGGCGGCCGCCGCCGCCGTCAGATTGGTGTCGAGGCCCAGGACCACATCCGCCTCGGACCGGGCGCCTTCCAGCCGGACGCGGGCCAGAAGGGCCGCGCCATCCTCGGCGCCCACGAAGCGCAGGTCGCAGCCGCATTCGGCCTCGAAGGCCTTTTCGATGGCCGGACCCGGCCCCCATTCGGAAACGAAACTGTCGTAGGTATAGACGGTCAGGACGGGCGTCTCTGCCGCCGCCATCGTGGCGGTGGTGGTCAGAGCCGCAGCAAGGATCGTTCTCATGGCACTCATGGCATCCTCCAGACTGCGACGGAATGGTCGGGGCGTGGAGCGATCCTTGCACCTTCCCTCCGCCGGTATGAGCCGGTTCAGGTTCAACGGGTCCGCTTTCGCATCTCAGCCCGTGACCGGGCACCCCGAGGTAAGGCGCAGCATAGGGCGAAGCGGCGTGGGCGCAAGACCCGGCTTGAGGGGGTCATGATGCGCCAGGAGATCTGGTTCGGGCAGCCACGGGAACGGCGGCCCGGCCGCCAGATACTGTGCGTTCGCCGCAGTTTCGCTGCGCAGCAAGACTGCGGCGAGATCGACGGTCCGTGCCTGTGAAACCCGGATTGCCGCCATCAGGGGGGTGTCGGGTTCCGACGGCGTATCTTCTGATAACATCGCCTCTTGCTCAGCAGGCGGAGCAAGGGTGGCGAGCCGGGCGACAATATCCTCCCGCTCTTGCGGCTTCTTCATTCCGGCGAAGACCGCCTTCGTGCCGGAAACAATTTTTTTCATGTTTTCCAGATAGTTACGAAATACTCTGGTGCCCGAAGGTCCCGGGTGGAGCCATGGCTGAGGAATAGCTGTAGCCTTCGGCCTGTGCCGCTAGCCACCCGACAATGCCCTGGAGATTCGGCCGAACCCGGACCCCGCCGCCGGATCTGCGGAGTGTCATGCTGCGCAGCGACGGAACAGTTTTTCCCCGGCCGCGACATCGCCTTCCGCCCAGGCTGGGATCAGGGATATGCAGGTGGCCACCCCGACGGCACGCGGAAAATAGCCGGACATGGGTTTCCTTTTGTCTGGCGGATAAACCTGCCGATTATTGGCACATGCGGGCCGCCAGACCGCCCTCGTGTGCAGGCTGATCATTCTAAAGGATTGCGATTCGCCATCGCCGGGAAACGGGTTCAGCGCCATGCTTGGCCACGCCACCCGCCCTGCTATTCGGCGGCGGTGCGGCGCGGCAGGATCCAGCCCTTGCGTGGGAAGTGGCAGGTATAGCCGTCGGGTCGCCGCTCCAGGTAGTCCTGATGCTCCAGCTCGGCCACCCAGAACTCGCCGGCGGGTTCGACCTCGGTCACGACCTTACCCGGCCACAGGCCCGAGGCATCGACATCCGCGATCGTGTCCAGGGCCACCTGCTTCTGCGCCTCGTCCAGATAATAGATCGCCGAGCGATACGAGGTGCCGAGGTCGTTGCCCTGGCGGTTGAGCGTCGTGGGATCATGGATCTGGAAAAAGAACTCGAGGATCTGCCGATAGCCGATCCGGTCGGGGTCGAACCAGATCTCGATCCCCTCGGCATGGGTGCCGTGATGATGATAGGTCGCATTCGGCACATCGCCGCCGGTATAGCCGACCCGGGTCCTTTCGACCCCCGGCAGTTTGCGGATCAGATCCTGCATTCCCCAGAAGCAGCCGCCCGCCAGCACAGCTTGTTCCGTCGCCATCATTTATCCTCCACCTGATCGAGGTAGTCGCCATAGCCCTCTGCCGCCATCCGCTCTTTCGGGATGAAACGCAGACTGGCCGAGTTGATGCAGTAGCGCAGGCCGCCCCGGTCCTGCGGGCCGTCGGGGAAGACATGGCCCAGATGGCTGTCGCCGTGTTTGGACCGCACCTCGACCCGCACCATCCCGTGCGTCGTGTCGCGATGCGAGGTCACATAGTCCTCCGCGACCGGTTTGGTGAACGAAGGCCAGCCACAATGCGATTCGAATTTGTCGGCCGAGGTGAAGAGCGGCTCGCCCGAGACCACATCGACGTAAAGGCCGGGGGCTTTGGTGTCGTTGTATTCACCCGTCCAGGCACGCTCGGTCCCGCTTTGCTGCGTGACGCGATATTGCTCGGGGGTCAGCCGGGCGAGGGCCTCGGGGGTTTTCGCATAGGTCTTCGTCGTCATGGGCAGCGCCTCCGTCCTGTCGCAAGATAAAGATGGGGCCTGCGACGGGGAATTTCCAGACGTTCCCAGGCGGCGCGGCGGTCACTTCACTACGAAGCCATGGGCAAAGGGGTCGCGGTCGTCGATGAAGATCGTGTTGATCCCGGTCATCCGCGCCCATCCGGCGACCGAGGGGATAATGGCATCCCGGTTGCCGGCCCGCGCCGGCGCCTCGACCCGGCCCTTGAACAGGCTGCCGATGATCGATTCGTGGATGAAGTCGTCGCCGACCTTCAGCTTGCCCTTCGCCACCAGATGCGCCATCCGGGCCGATGTGCCGGTGCCGCAGGGGCTGCGGTCGATGGCCTTTTCGCCATAGAACACCGCGTTGCGGGCGTGCGCGCCCTCGACCGTCGGGCGGCCGGTCCACTGGATATGCGACAGTCCCCGGATCTCGGGGTGCTCGGGGTGGACGAATTCGTATTTCGCGTTCAGCGCCGCGCGCAGTTTCCGCGCCCATTCGACCAGATCGCCGGCCGCGTAATCGGCCATGTCGGTAAAGTTCTTCTGCGGCTCGACGATGGCATAGAAATTGCCGCCATAGGCCACGTCGACCACGATCTCGCCCAGGCCCGGAACCTCGGCCGTCAGCCCTTCGGCATAAAGGAAGGCGGGCACATTGGTCAGCCGCACCTCTTCGACGAAGCGGCCTTCCTGCACGTAGGTGATGTCGACCTTGCCGGCGGGGGCGTCGATCGACAGACGGCCCGGCGTGCGAGGGGTGATCAGCCCATTCTCGATCCCCATTGTGATGGTGCCGATGGTGCCGTGACCGCACATCGGCAGACAGCCCGAGGTTTCGATGAACAGCACCGCCACATCGCAGTCGGGCCGCGTCGGAGGATAGAGGATGGACCCCGACATCATATCGTGTCCGCGCGGCTCATACATCAGCCCGGTGCGGATCCAGTCGAACTCGCGCAGGAAATGCGCGCGCTTTTCCAGCATGTTCGCCCCCTCCAGCCGCGGGCCGCCGCCCGAGACAAGACGCACCGGGTTCCCGCAGGTGTGCCCGTCGATGCAAGAGAATGTATGGACAGCCATGATCGAAGACCTCCGTTCGGTCGTTCAGAAACGTTGCGGCGAAAAGGGCGTCAGGTCCAGCGTCGGGCTCGCCCCGGTGACCAGATCGGCGACCAGCCGGGCGGTGCCGGCGGATTGGGTCAGGCCCAGATGGCCGTGCCCGAAGGCGTAAGTCACGCGCGGTGTGGCCAGTGCCCGCCCGATGGCGGGCAGAGAATCGGGCAGCGAGGGGCGGAAACCCATCCATTGCACCCCGCCGCCGGTCTTCAGCCCCGGCAGGAAATCAGCGGCCTTTCGCAGCATCGCGTCCGAGCGGCGAAAGTTCGGCGGCAGGTCCAGCCCGCCAAGCTCCACCGCGCCGCCGACCCTTATCCCGGTCGAAAGCCGGCTGATGACGAAGCCGTGGCCGCCGAATGTCACCTGTGTGCGCAGATCGAAGGCGTCCTCGGGCAGCGTGGTGTTGTAGCCGCGCTCGGTCTCCAGCGGGATGCGCTCACCCAGGGTGCGGGCTATCCGGTGCGAGAAGGCCCCGGCCGCCAGCACGACCTGGGCGGCCCGGCGCAGTCCGGCCGCTGTCGCGATGTCGACGCCATCGTCGCGCGCGCTCAGGCCTGTGACCTCGGCGATCTCGATCTGCCCGCCCCCCGCGCGGAAGCGTTCGGCAAGCGCAAGCGTGTAAAGCTTCGGATCGGCGATGGAATACCACCCGGGGGTGAAGGTGCCATGGGTGAAGCGTGGTGACAGGCCCGGCTGGATTTCCGCCATTCCGGCGGGGTCGAGATGATGGAACTCGATCCCGTGATCCGCGCGCGCGGCCCAGCCTGGCAGCGAGGTGCGGAACTCGGCCTCGCCTTCGTAGACCTGAAGGTTGCCCTGTTTGCGCAGCATGTCCGCGGTGCCGGTCGCGGCGAGAAAGGGTTCGAGTTCCACCTTTGAGAAATCCATCAACGCCGTCTGCGCCGCGGTCGAGGCGGCCACCCGCGCCGGCGCGCAAGCGCGCCAGAAGCGGAACATCCAGGGCGCGATCTTCAACGCATAGGCCGGTGGCACGCTCAGCGGCCCCAGCGGGTCCAGCAGCCATTTCGGCGCCTTCTTCAGGATGCCCGGGCTCGCCAGCGGCAAAATGTCGGTGAAGGCGAAGGCCCCGGCGTTCCCGGCCGAAGCGCCGGCCGCCGGCCCCTCGCGGTCGATGACGGTGACGGCCCGCCCCCGCATCTGCAACGCCAGTGCGATCGACAGGCCCACGACGCCCGCGCCGACCACGACAACCTCGCCCTCTGCCCTGACCGCCATTATAGACTCCGTCAGCTTGAATCTGCGCCTGCTATCTGCATACAAAATGTATGCAGAAATGCAACCGCAATAGGACGTAAAACCCGGAGGCTCCGATGACCGACACCACCCTCAGCTATGAGGATCTGACCGCCCTGATCGCCGGCATCTTCCGCAAGGCTGGTATGGGCGCCTCGCAGGCCGCCGCCATGGCGGGCGTGATCGCGGCGGGCGAGCGCGACGGGGCGAAATCCCATGGCATCTACCGGATCGAGGGCTGCCTGCGCACGATCAAGGCCGGCAAAGCGGCGGCGGATGCGGTGCCGGTCCAGGCCGAGGATGACGGCACCGCCATCGTCCGCGTCAACGCCGGCGGTGGGTTCGCTCCCCCTGCCTTCGCCCTGGCGGCCCCCGTGCTGGCGGTCAGAGCGCGCAAACTCGGCCTCGCGGCGATGGTCGTCAACGACTGCACCCATTTCTCCGCCCTCTGGCACGAGGCGGAAACCATGGCAAGCTTTGGCCTCGCAACCATGGTCATGTGCCCGAGCTATGCAACCGTGGCACCTGCGGGCGGAACGAAGCCGCTCCTCGGCACCAACCCTTTCGCCTTCGCCTGGCCGCGCATCGGCAAGCATCCTTATGTCTTCGACTTCGCCACCTCGGTCGCGGCGCGGGGCGAGATCGAACTGCACCGCCGCGCCGGCAAGCCTCTGCCCGAAGGCTGGGCGCTCGATGCCGAGGGGCGTCCCACGACCGACCCGGAGGCGGCTCTGGCCGGCTCGATGCTGCCTTTCGGCGACCACAAGGGCTCGGCCATCTCGACGATGATCGAACTGCTTGCGGGCATCATGCTGGGCGATCTGACCAGCCAGGGGGCGCTCGACCGCCTGGGCGGCACGACGACGCTGCTGCCTGGCCATGGAGAGTTGGTGCTGGCCTTCAGCCCCGAACGTTTCGCCGCCGGCAGACCCGGTGACCCGACGGCGCGGGCGGAACAGTTGTTTGAGGCGATCCTGGGCCAGGGCGCACGCCTGCCCGGCCAGCGCCGCGCCCTGGCCCGCGCGAAAGCCACCTCGAAAGGCATCACGCTGAGTGAAACAGAGATGGCGCAACTCGCCCGGCTCGGCGACCTCGGACTGGAGGCGGTCTGACCGGTGCCAAAGAAAGGGGGCGCGGCTCTTCCGCAAGCAACGGAAGCCGGGAGCATCCGGCCTTTTTCCTCATCATCCTGGAAAAATATCCTCGGAGAGTGAGGCCCGGAACGGGCCGAGGGGGGGCAGACAGCCCCCCTTCTTCTTCTTTCAGGCCGCGTATTTCACCGCGACCGGCTGTTTCGCCCAATCGGCATACCAAGCGTCGAACAGCGCGAGTTGCTTTTCGATGAAGCCCTTCTGGCTCGCCGACAGGGCATCGGTTTCGTTGAAATGCAGGGTGAAGGAGGCGTCGCCCTTCAGCACCAGCATATGTTTGAAAAACAGCACCAGATCCGGGCCGGCATCGACCTTCGACAGGATCTGCATCGCGGTGTCGAGTTCATAAGCCAGGCGCCGCGCTTCGGCATCGCCCGCGACAGCGGCCTTGCAGAGCGCGGTCAGATGCAGCACTTCGCGCGGCAGGACGTTGCCGATACCGGTGATCGCGCCATCGGCGTTGCAGTTGACATAGCCGTGGAAGACGGCGGTATCGACGCCGATCATCAGTTTCACGTCATCATTGCCCGACGTGATCGCCTCGGCCGCATAGGACAGGTCGTCGAAGCCGCCGAATTCCTTGAAGCCGACCAGGTTCGGATGTTCCGCCCGGATGGCGAAGAAAAGATCGGCCTTGGTCGAATAGCCATAATAGGGGCTGTTGTAGATCACCGCCGGCAGGGTCGGCGCGGCCGCGAGGATCGTCTTGAAATGCGCCCTCTGCGCCGCGACCACCGTGCCGCGCGACAGCAGCCGCGGGATGACCATCAGCCCGTGCGCGCCGGCCTTTTCGGCATGGGCGGCGAGTTTCGCGGCCGTCGCGGTATTCACCGCGCCGGTGCCGACCACGACCTTGATCCCGGCCTTTACCAGACGCTCGACCCCTTCCATCCGCTGTTCGTCGGTCAGCAGAGGCCAGTCGCCCATCGAGCC
>JAATGA010000364.1 GCA_015654855.1 Rhodobacterales bacterium | reverse complement strand
CGCCCTTTCCCGAAACCGCAGATCAGGGTCTGCCGGGAGAGGACGCCTCGCTCTGGACCGCCAGCCGCGCGTCGCTCTTCGGCGACCGGCGCGCGGGGGAAAGGGGCGACATCCTGACAGTGGTGATCGAGATCGACGAAAAGGCCGAGATCTCGAACTCCACCGACCGCAGCCGCAGTTCCTCTGAGAATATGGGGGTTCCGCAACTGTTCGGCATCCCGCAACGGCTGGACAAGCGCTTGCCCGAAGGGGCGAGCACCGCCGATGCGGTCGATGCAAGCTCCTCCTCCAGCTACAGCGGGGACGGTTCGGTCGCGCGCAAGGAAAAGCTGACCCTGCGCGTCGCCGCGACCGTGGTGGAAAAGCTGCCGAACGGCGTGCTGAGGATCGAGGGTCAGCAAGAGGTGCGGGTCAACAACGAGTTGCGCGAACTGATCGTCACCGGCTATGTCCGCCCCGTCGACATCTCGCGTCAGAACGAGATCACCTATGACAAGATCGCCGGGGCCCGCGTGTCCTACGGCGGCCGCGGACAGATCACCGATGTGCAACAGCCGCGCTACGGCCAGCAGATCACCGACATCCTCCTTCCGTTCTGAGCGCCATGAAAAAGCTGATCCTTCCGGTATTCCTCGCCCTTACCGGCCTCGGCGGCGGTATCGCCGCCGGTCTTGCGCTGCGCCCGGACAACCCGGATGCCGATGCGATCGCCGAAGACGGATCGGAACCTCCCGCCGAAGCCGGCGGCGGGCACGGGACTGAAACGCCCGCCAAAGCGGAAGCCGGGCATGGCGGCGAGAGCGGCTCGTCCGAGACGGAATTCGTCAAGCTGGAGAACCAGTTCGTCGTTCCCGTGATCGCGAAGGATCGGGTCGAATCTCTGGTTCTTCTGTCGCTCACCCTTGAGACGCCTGTCGGGGGCAAGGACCTGGTTTTCGCCCGTGAGCCAAAGCTGCGGGACGCGCTTTTGCAGGTGTTGTTCGATCACGCCAATACCGGCGGATTTCGCGAAACCTTCACCGATACCGCGAACATGCTGGCGCTGCGCCGCGCATTGCGCGAGGCGGCGCAGGGGGTGCTGGGTCGGGGTCAGGTGCGCGACGTGTTGATCATCGACATCCTGCGTCAGGACGCCTGATCGCGCTTGCGACGCAGGCCGCGCAAAGCCTCGTTCCGGCCGAAGTCGATGCGGGCGTCGTCACGCGCCTGCAACCATTCCGCCGTCTGCCGGGCCAACACCAGATTGAGCTGCGCGCGCCGCGCATCCGCCCAGGTCTGCCAGCGCGCCTCGGCCAGCGCCTCGCGCACCGGGTCGAGAGTCGAGGGCGGGCGCTGTTCGGCCAGAACCGCCAGCTTCGCCTCGGACCCCGCCTTTGCTTCAGCCGCAATGCGCAGCCGCGACAGGCCGAGGTCGAGACGCAGCCCCGCCAAAGCCTCCAGCCGTTTCAGGCGTTCGTCTGCGGATTTCATGGCTCTTTCCGGTGTTTGCGCCGCATCTTGTCGGCAAAGCGTATGGCGGCGGCGATGGCGACGTAATGTTCGGGCCGGATCTGCGCCCCCAGATCGACGGTCGCGTAAAGCGCGCGGGCCGTCGGCGGGTCGGAATGAACCGGCACGCCGGCGTTCGCGGCGCGTTCGCGGATGCGGGCGGCGATCTCGTCCACACCCTTGGCGACGCAGACCGGGGCGCCCCGCGTCGCGCGGTTCCACCGCAGCGCCACTGCGTAATGGGTCGGGTTCACCACGATCACGTCGGCGCTCGCCACGTCCTTCAACATCCGGTTGGTCGCGATCTCGCGCGCCCGCTGGCGCCGATGGGCACGGAATTGCGGGTCGCCCTCGGAGTCCTTCACCTCATCCGTCAACTCCTGGCGCGACATGCGGTTGCGCCGCAGATGCTCGAACCGCTGCCAGCAATAGTCGACGCCGCCCATGACCAGCGCCAGCGCGCAGACGAGGACCAGAAACTCCGTCACCATGGTGATCAGCAGGGACGAGACCTGATGGCCCGACAGCGAGGAACTGCCGATCAGCCGGTCGGATTGCCGCGACAGATAAAGCCAGAGGCAGGTCGCCACCGCGATCATCTTCGCCAGAACCTTCAGAAACCCCAGCAGCCCCGCGCGCCCGAATTTCTTCCCGGCATTGGCAGTGGGCGAGATCCGCGACAGTTTCGGCAGCAGATTGTCGGGGGTGAAGATCAGCGCCTTCTGCACCGCCAACGCCAGGGCCGCCAGCGCCATGGG
>JAATGA010000055.1 GCA_015654855.1 Rhodobacterales bacterium | reverse complement strand
TCAGATTGAGAAAATCCTGGCGGGGGAATGCGCGAGATCATGATTTCGTGAAATCTCGCCGAAAGCTGCCGAACACCCCCTCAATCTCTATCTCAAAAATTATGATCGCGCGAGATACAGCGAGATACTAATTTCCTTAGTAGGCAATGAAATCGCGCGAAATACTGCAGCCGAACAGGCTCTTAAGTAATGATCATTGCCTGTCTCATTGTCGCCAGAAAGTTTACGACGGCGACCGGGTTTCGCCCCTGCTGGCAGGTGAGTTGACCCGCGCGATCCTCACCGGCGGACGGTTACCGCGCGGACTCCTTGCCCTTCTGCTGATGCGCATCCGTGGCGATCACGTCCTCGACCGCATCCGTATCTCGCTGATCAAGGGGCTGATCATCCGCAACATGCGGCTGGAACACCGCCTGCCGAAACGCCCTGATGGCTCTGACGACAAGGAGTATCTCATGCACCCCGACCCCGAAGATTCGAACCCGGCGCGGCGGCTGGGTCGACTGTTCGCCCTGATCGAGAAGGCTCAGCGTGCCGCCCTTGGCGACAGGATCAACACCACGGTCGCCGATAAGTTCCTCGGCGCCGCTGCCGCCACCCCTGGCCGGGTTTTTCCCGGGCTGGTTCTGAATGCACGGCGCCATCATATCAAGCGACTGCGCAACGGTCATTCCGACGCAGACTGGATCAAGGACGCGGAGCATGCCCGCCGGATGGCCACCATTCTCGACCGCGAGATCGGCCTGCTGTGGAGCGAGACGCCCGACGCCCCCTCCATGCAGCATTCGACCGAAGAACAGGGCCTGTTTCTGGTGGGCTATTATCAGGAACGCTACGCCAAACGCGCCGACCAGCCGGACGACGAATCCGGCGCGGCAGCAACCGACAGCGAGGAACAGGACACATGACCCCGATCCAGAACCGTTACGACTTCGTCTTTCTCTTTGATATCAAAAACGGCAATCCGAACGGCGACCCCGACAATGGTAACATGCCCCGGATTGATCAGGACACGCAGAAGGGCCTCGTCACCGACGTGGCGCTGAAGCGGAAGGTCCGCAATTACGTCGACCTGACTCGTGGCGGAAAACCGCCCCATGGTATCTACATGCGCGAGAAGGCGGTGCTCAACAACACCCACGCCGAAGCCTATACGGCACTGGGGATCAAGCAAGACGCCAAGAAACTGCCGAAGGAGGAGGAAGGCCGCAGGATCACCCGCTGGATGTGCAACCAGTTCTTCGACATCCGGGCCTTCGGCGCGGTGATGACGACCGACGTCAACGCCGGGCAGGTGCGGGGGCCGGTCCAGTTCGGTTTCTCGGAATCCGTCCAGCCGATCCTTCCGCAAGAAGTCACCATCACCCGGTCGTCGGTGACCAACGAACGGGACAAGGACAAAGAAAGAACCATGGGGCGCAAGTATATCGTGCCCTACGGCCTTTACCGCTGCCACGGGTTTGTCTCGGCCAGCCTCGCGGGTGACCAGACCAAGGGCACGGGCTTTTCCGAAGAGGATCTGGCGTTGCTATTCGAGGCCCTGTGCAACATGTTCGAGCATGATCGCTCGGCGGCGCGGATGGAGATGAACACACAGAAACTAATTGTGTTCAAACACGAAAACGCCCTTGGAAACGCCCCGGCCAACCGGCTGTTCGATCTCGTGACGGTAGGCCGTAACGATGGCGGCGCCTTCCGCGACCTGGACGACCCCGGTATCGGCAACATGGCCCCGTCGCGCAAGTTCGGCGACTATATCGTGCAAGTGGACGAGGCCGCCCTTCCGCCGGGTGTCACCGTAATTTATCCCTACGATCAATAACATGCCGACCCTGCCCGCCGAGACGGAACCCATCCCCATCTCGGCGGTGCAGCATGCGGTCTACTGCCTGCGGCAGGCGGCGCTGATCCATCTCGAACGGCTCTGGGCCGAGAACCGCTTCACGGCCGAGGGCGACGTGCTCCATGTTGTCGCCGACAAGGGCGGCGCTCGCCACGCACGCGGGATACGGCGGGTGTTGTCGTTGCCGCTCGCCTCGCAGCGGCTGAACCTGACCGGCATCGCCGATCTGGTTGAATTCCGGCCAGGCCCGGATGGCGAAACCGCCTTCCCTGTCGAATACAAGCGCGGCAAGCCCAAGCTCCACCGCGCCGACGAGGCGCAGCTTTGCGCCCAGGCCTTGTGTCTGGAGGAGATGACCGGCCGCCCGGTTCCCGAAGGCGCGCTGTTCTACGCCCAGACCAGACGCCGCGTCAGCGTCCCGTTCGACACCGCCCTGCGCACCCAGACCGAGGCTGCGGTGGCCGATCTGGCCGAGTTTCTCGCCAGCGGCCGGACGCCCCCGCCTACCCCGCACAAATCCCGCTGCCGCGCCTGCTCGCTGTTGGAGCTCTGCCGCCCCGATACCGTCGCCCGCCCGGTCCGGCAATGGCGCGACCGGATGCTGGCCAAGGCGCTGGCGACATGAGGAAGCTGCTCAACACCATCTATGTCACCACCGAAGGCGCCGCGCTGCGGAAGGACGGCGAAAACCTGGTAGCCGAGATCGAGGGCGCGGAAAAAGCCCGGGTGCCGCTGCATATGCTGGCCTCGGTCGTGGCCTTCGGCCCGATCCTGCTGACCCCCGCCCTGATCGGCATCTGCGCCGAACGCGGCATCACACTGGTGCTGCTGGATCGCAACGGCCGCTTCCAGGCCCGGATCGAGGGGCCGGTCTCCGGCAATGTCCTGCTGCGGCGCGCCCAATACCGGCAGGCCGAGACGGGCGAGGACATCGTGCGCGGGGTCGTCATGGGCAAGATCGCCAACCAGCGCGCAGTGATCCGCCGCGCCTTGCGCGACTATGGCGATGAGATGGAGCCGCCTGCCCGCGTCGCGCTGGAAGCCGCAACCGACCGCATGGCGATGATTCTGCGCCGGGTGCAGGCAAAGGATGACAGCATCGACCTTCTGCGCGGCTCCGAGGGCGAGGCGGCGAATCTCTATTTCTCGGTCTTCGACCGTCTGATCCGTTCGCCCGACCCTGAGTTGCGCTGGACCGGTCGCTCGCGCCGTCCGCCGCTGGACGCGATGAACGCGCTCCTGTCCTTCCTCTATACGCTCCTGACCCACGACTGCCGTTCGGCCTGCGAGGCCGTCGGCCTCGACCCGGCCGTGGGCTTTCTGCACCGCGACCGGCCCGGGCGGCCCTCGCTGGCGCTGGACCTGATGGAGGAGCTGCGCGCGCCGCTGGCCGACCGGCTGGCTTTATCGCTGGTGAATCGCCGCCAACTGCGCGCCGGCGACTTCCGCCGGATGGAGGGTGGCGCGGTGCTTCTGTCCGACGACGCCCGCCGGCTGGTGCTGACCGCCTGGCAGGAGCGCAAGAAGGAGGAGCGCCTGCATCCCTTCCTCGCCGAGAAGGCGCCCTTCGGTCTGGTGCCGTGGCTTCAGGCGCAGATGCTGGCCCGCCACCTGCGCGGCGACATCGACGCCTATCCGCCCTGGTTCTGGAGCTGACATGCTGGTCCTTGTCACCTATGACGTGAACACGCTGGAGGGGGCGGCCGGAAACGCTTGCGCCAGGTGGCCCGCGCCTGCGAGGATTACGGCCAGCGCGTACAGTTCTCGGTTTTCGAGATTGAGGTCGACCCGGCGCAATGGACGAAGCTGAAGGCGCGGCTGGAAG
Source organism: Rhodobacterales bacterium (assembly GCA_015654855.1). Taxonomy (GTDB): domain Bacteria; phylum Pseudomonadota; class Alphaproteobacteria; order Rhodobacterales; family Rhodobacteraceae; genus JAATGA01. The sequence continues at coordinate 523 of JAATGA010000055.1, read as the reverse complement.
GGATCATCCAGCCGGCGCATGACAGTCTGCGCTACTACTACCTGGGCGCGAACTGGGCCCGCCGGATAGAGCATGTCGGCGCCAAACCCGCCTCCGATCTGAACGGCCCGCTGATCATCTGACGCGCCGCTTGCGAATCCCAAGCATACCAGATTTCCGGCACAGGTTCGCAAGCAGTTCAGGTCTTTGAAATCGTGCATTTCTCCTGTTTCCACCCTGACCACGAGGCTTTGAATTTGCGTTCCCGTCCCCTTTCCGCATTTTCGGGAGCATTTACCTTTATCTGCGGTTCGGTTAGCCCCCATGAGGTCGCCCCTACCCGGGGGCGTGGATAGAAACCTCGGCCACAGATCGCCATTTCTCGCGCTCTGCCTGTCGCCCCTACCCGGGGGCGTGGATAGAAACATATCCGAAGCTGCCCGGCCAGTCGCCCCAACGCGTCGCCCCTACCCGGGGGCGTGGATAGAAACTCGCGCTCTGCCTCTGCGGCACGGATATGGGCGGGTCGCCCCTACCCGGGGGC
>JAATGA010000171.1 GCA_015654855.1 Rhodobacterales bacterium | reverse complement strand
GCGAGGGCGGACCTGGAGAGGCGATCTCGGAAGCGGTCAAAACGATTTCGGCCGCGCCCGGTCGGGTCATCGTGACCGGCATCGGCAAATCCGGTCATATTGCCCGCAAGATCGTCGCGACCCTCTCCTCGACCGGCGAGCCAGCCTGCTTCGTCCACCCGGCCGAGGCGAGCCATGGCGACCTTGGCATGGTGACCCGCGCCGATGTGGCGCTGGTCCTGTCGAACTCCGGCGAGACGCCGGAGCTGGCCGATCTGATCGCCCATACCCGCCGGTTCACCATCCCGCTGATCGGGGTCGCCTCGCGCCCCGGATCGACGCTGCTGCGCCAGTCGGATGTGGCGATCCTGCTGCCCGCCGCGCCCGAGGCCTGCGAGACGGGGATCGTGCCCACCACCTCGACCACGATGACGCTGGCGCTTGGCGATGCCATCGCCATCGCTCTGATGGAACACCGGCAATTTTCGCCCGAGCAGTTTCGCGTCTTCCACCCCGGCGGCAAGCTGGGGGCCAAGCTGATGAAGGTCAGTGATCTGATGCACACGGACATGCCGCTGGTTCCCGAACCCGCGCCGATGTCCGAGGTGCTGCTGGAGATTTCGCGCAAGGGCTATGGTGTGGTGGGGGTCACCGCGCCCGACGGCACGCTGGCCGGCGTCATCACCGATGGTGACCTCAGGCGGCATATGAGCGGCCTGCTCGACCGCACGGCGGGCGAGGTGATGACCGCCAACCCCCGCACGATCAACCCCGACGCCCTGGCCGAAAAGGCGATGGCGGTGATGGCCGGCAAAGTGACCTGCCTCTTCGTCGTCGATCCCGAGGGCAGCCGCAACGCGGTCGGCATCCTGCACATCCACGACCTGCTCCGCGCGGGCGTCGCCTGATGGCCAGGGCGGGAAACCTTCACAGCCGCGTCGTCGCGTGGGCGAAGGTGATCCTGCCGCTCGCCGCGCTGGCCAGCCTGTCGCTGCTGTTCATGGTGGCGCGCACCGTGAACCCCGAGGATGCGATCCCCTATGCCCGCGTCGACATCGAGGACCGGGTGCGCGAACCCCGGATCACCACCCCCTCTTACGCCGGGGTGACGGCCGACGGCGCGGCCCTGACGATAGAGGCCGACACCGCCCGCCCGGGCAATGCCGCGACCGGCGAAAGCGCCAGCGCCGATGTGGTGCGCGGCCGGCTGGAGACCCCGGACGGCGCCACCACCGATCTGACCGCCAGCGCCGCGCAGATCAACGAGGATGGCGACAAGATGATCTTTTCCGGCGGCGTCACCGTCAGCAATTCCGCCGGCTACATCGTGAAGGCGCCCGAGATGGTGACCGCGCTGAAAGCCACCGATGTCGCCAGCGGCGGCGGAGAGGTGACGGGCAGTGGCCCTGTCGGCAACATCCGCGCCGATCAAATGCGCCTGACCCTTGGGGAAGGCGGCTATCTTCTGGTTTTCAACGGCAGCGTGCGGCTGATATATCAACCGCCGAACTGATTTCGAGGCATCCATGATCCGGTCCGCTCTTCGCCCCTGCATCCTGGCCTTCGCCGTCGCGCTGATCGCGACGGGGGCGGACGCGCAGACGGTGGCCTTCGGCGGCCTGAAGGCCGACCCCAAGGCGCCGGTCTCGGTCGATGCCGACAACTTCACCGTCAACCAGGCGGATGGCCAGGCGGTCTTCACCGGCAAGGTGGTGGTGGTCCAGGGCGAGATGAAACTGTCCGCCGACCGGGTGGAGGTGATCTACGGCCCCGACCGCAAGACGATCGAGCGGTTGCACGCCACCGGAAATGTCATCCTTGCCAGCGCGACCGACGCGGCCCAGGCGAACGAGGCGGTCTATACCATCGGCACTGCCGAGGTGGTGATGACCGGCGACGTGCTGCTGACCCAGGGGCCGAACACCATGTCGGGGCAAAAGCTGGTGGTGAACCTGAACGACGGCACCGGAACCATGGGCGGGCGCGTCTCGACCACCTTCATCCCCGGCCAGAAGGGCGGGAACTGATGGCCGCCCCGACCCCGGAGCCCGCGGCCGCCGGCGGCCTTGGCCTCGCCCCCTCGGGCGGGTTGGTGATCCGGGGCCTGCGCAAAAGCTACAAGCGCCGGCCGGTGATCCGCGACGTGTCGATCACCCTGCGCCGGGGCGAGGTCGTGGCGCTGCTGGGGCCCAACGGATCAGGGAAAACGACCTGCTTCTACTCCATCGCCGGTCTTGTCACGCCCGAGGGCGGCGAGGTGATCATCGACGGCCAGGACGTGACCGCCCTGCCGATGTATCGCCGCGCCCGGATGGGCATCGGCTATCTGCCGCAGGAGGTGTCGATCTTTCGCGGCCTGTCGGTCGAGGACAATATCCTGGCCGTGTTGCAGATCGCCGTCGCCGACCGCCACAAGCGGCGCGAGCGGCTGGAGGAGTTGCTCAGCGAATTCTCCATCACCCATCTGCGCGCCGCCCCGGCGCTGGCCCTGTCGGGTGGCGAACGGCGGCGGGTCGAAATCGCCCGCTGCCTTGCCGCCGACCCGAAATACCTGCTGCTGGACGAACCCTTCGCCGGGGTCGACCCGATCGCCGTCGCCGAGATCCGCCACCTGGTCCACGACCTGAAAGGGCGTGGCATCGGCGTGCTGATCACCGATCACAACGTGCGCGAGACGCTCGACATCGTTGACCGCGCCTACATCCTGCACGACGGCAAGGTGCTGATGTCGGGCACCGCCGACGAGGTGGTGCGCGACGAGATGGTGCGCCGCGTCTATCTGGGCGAGAACTTTCGCATCATCTGAGGTGCGGGCCGCGACCTTTCGCCCGGTCGGGTGGGGGCGTCATGATTCTGTTGACAACACGGGGCGGCCAGGCGCCAAATACCCGTGATGCGTGTTGAAATCGCCCCCTTTTTCAGCCTGCGCCCCGCCCTTCGGCGGCCCTGTCGGCGATGGCCGAACGCGGTGCGGCCCTTCCCGAACCATTTCACGACCCGTCTGTCCGCATAAGCGGGCAGGCCCGTTCGCACTGCACGAAGGAGGAATCATGCGGTATCAGATCAGCGGAAAACAGATCGACATCGGCGAGGCGCTTCAGACCCATGTGAAGGCCGAACTGGGCGAGGTGGTCGAGAAATACGCGCAGCGTCCGACCGAGATCGTCGTCGTCTTCTCGCGCGTCGCGCATGAATATGTCTGTGAAACGGTTCTGCATCTGGCCACCGGGCTGAACGCCCAGGCGAGCGGTCGCGCGACCGAGATCTACGCCGCCTTCGAATCCTGCCGCGAGAAGATGGACAAGCAATTGCGCCGTCACAAACGTCGCCTGCGCAACCACCAGCGCGAGCGCACAGTTCCCGTTGAATTCGCGGCGGGTTCCGCCTATATCCTCGCGCCAACCGAGGAAGCCGAGGATATCGACACCGTCGATCTGGAACCGTCCGAACTGCTGCCCATCGTCATAGCCGAGATGGAGACGAGGATCCCCTCGATCACTGTGGGCGAGGCGGTCATGCAGCTTGAGATCGGCGGCCAGAAGATGCTCGTCTTCCGCAACGAGGGACATGGCGGGGTGAATGTCGTCTACCGGCGCGACGACGGAAACATCGGCTGGATCGACCCGCGCAACACGAATTGACCGGCACGCAGACCGCGGCCGAAGGAACGTAAGAGGCTCATGGAACTTTCCAAACTTCTCATTCCCGCGGCCGTCAGGGTCGTCGGTCAGATGACCAGCAAGAAACGCCTGTTTCAGGAACTGGGCGAGATCGTGGCGCAGGCCTATGGCCTGTCCTCGGCGATCGCCATCGACGGGTTGCAGGAGCGCGAAAGCCTGGGGCCGACCGGCGTGGGGCATGGCATCGCTCTGCCCCATGCGCGGCTTGAGGACCTCGACCGTATCGTCGGGGTCTTCATCCGGCTGGAAAAGCCCCTCGATTACGACAGCGTCGACCGCCAGCCGGTCGATCTGGTCTTCGGCCTGTTCGCGCCCAAGGATTCGGGCGTCGACCACCTGAAGGCGCTGGCGCTGGTCTCGCGCACCATGCGCGACCAAGGCGTCGTGTCGAAACTGCGCGCCAACACCGACCCGGCAAAACTCTACGCGATCCTCACCGAATCCCGCACCACCGCCGCCGCCTGACGCCGACCGCCCTCGGGTCACGCCCGGAGGCAGGCCCTCTGCGCTTCTGCCCCTGTTTCTGTCTGAAAATATCCTGCGGGTGGTCGGGAGGGGTGCAAAACTCCTCCGGGGCCGCGGAAGGGCACAGCGCGGGATGGCTCAGGATCCGGCCGGAAGCGGCACCCAGTCGCCGAACCCGTATCCCTGATAGTCGCGGCCATAGGCCTCGCGCGCCGCCTCTTCGAGGTCGGGGCCGTAGATTTCGGCCAGCGTCACATGGGCTGACGACACTCCGGCTGCGGGCAGGGGGGGCGCGGCGACCCCCGCCTCGGCGGTGAGGAAGGCCAGCCCCTCGGCCAGGCGATCCTCGCGCAGCACAAGATCCGGCCCCTGAAACAGCGCAAATCCTTGCAGGATCGCCGTCTGCGAGGCGAGATGGGCGTCGAGCTTCACCCCCGTCTGCCCGGCCAGATGTGCCTTGAGGAATTTCAGAAAGGCCAGAAACCCCGCGCGGAACTCCGCTGCGTCGGCATAGCCTTTGTGCGGCTTGGGGATCTCGACCTGTTGCGCGCGGCGGATGGCGTTGCGCAACTCTGGCCCGGGCGTGTCGAGCAGCCGGCAAAACGCGGCGTGGGCTCGCGCCAGCGGATGGCGCAGCACGGCGAAACTGCGGTGGTGCGGCTGGTTCCGCCACCATTGCCGCAGGGTTTTCTGGTTGAAATCCCGTTCCACAGGCCCAAGCGCCGCCAGCCATTCCGTCACCCGCGCCTCCGGTCCCGAGCGCACGGGCATGTGCATCAACGGCCCCGCGGCGACGAAGGACGGGATCGCCGCCGGCCGGCGCGGCTCGAAATTCGGGGTGCGCGACAGGTTGAAACGGTCGATCGCCGCCAGCGCCGCGACCATTTCATCCGGGTTTTCGACCTTTTCGACCAGATCCTCGGGGTTCTGCTTCTTCAGCTTGTCGTCCAATGCGTCGAGCCGCGCCTCGACGCCGAGAAAGGCGGCCAGGCCGTTCAGCACCGCCAGATCCTGCAAATCGTCGTAGTCGATGTAAAACGCGGTTTGCCCCGTGACCTGAAGGCGGTTCAGCAAAGCGATCTGGAACTGTTGCAGATCCTCGATAAAGCCCGCGAATTCCGCCCCGTCGAAATGCGCCTGCGCGGTCTTCAGATTTCTGACGTTGGTCAGCTTCCACTGGCCGGTGGCGCGGGCGATTTTCCAGCTTACATAGCTTTCCAGCGGATTGCGGGTCAGCACGATCTTGGCGCAGCGCGGATCGTCCGCCACCACATCGAACATCCGCGCATCGTGGTCGTGGAAATAGCGGAACCCGGCGAGACCCTCGGTCTCTTCCCGAACCCGCGCCCACAGCCGCGCGGGATCGGCATCGCGGGCGGCCAGGTCGATGTCGAACAGCGCCTCCTGATCCTTCTTGCCGATGAAATGAGGGTTATAAAGTTCGCCATGACAGCTCACGCCCGGCAGTGCGTTCAGATTGGCCTCAAGCAGGTTGGAGCCGGTCCGCATCTCGGCGAACATCACGAAACTGTCGAAACGGGACATCTACTGGACCAGATAGGGGCGGCCGCGCCGCGGGTTGCCGGGGGGCTGGCCGTCGCCGGCCGGAAAATCGCCCATCAGGACCGGCTGCATCCCCTGATTGCGCAGGTTTTGCAGGAACTGCCCGAAGCCCGTCAGGTCGACCATGCACGGCACCTCGGTAAGCCGGCGCATGGCGCGGGGGCTGATTTCGTCGACGATGGTCTGCAAAGGCTCCATCGGGTTTTCAACGAATTCGGCCAGCGTCCAGACCCGGACCCGCGCCTTGATCCAGTGGTTGCGCAAAAGATCGAGGTATTCCGCTTCGATCTTCTGCAAACGCGCCGCCTCGCGCCGGATGTCGCCGAAGTTGGCGTTCGAGCGGAACAGCGGAATCGCCCAGGCCCCCGAGATGACCGAGATCTGCGCATTCGGATCGGCGGCGACGAAACCGTTGATGTCCTGCCGGTCGCCGGGGCCGAACTGGAAGCACTGCCTCTCGCCCCGCGTGTTCCAGATCAGGCTGGTCAGAAAGCTTTTGGGGTTGTAGTCGCGCATCTTCGCGCTGTCGGACAAAGCGCCGTTATAAACCGTCTCGCCCCCGGCATATTCCACGCGCCCGGGCGCGAACAGATGGCCGTGGACGCGGGTGCCGGCGGTCTTGCCGAGCCAGGTCTCGAAATTCTTGAACACATCGGAGAAGCCCTGGAACTGCGAATAGGGGGCGGCGGTGCGGATGTTGATCCAGTTGGCATCGGGAAAGCGGCTTTGCATGTAAAGGCCAGGGCGGCCCTTGGTCCGCCGCTCCACCGCCTTGGCGAACAGCCGGTCGATCTTGCCCGGGTTCGGTTCGGCCTGGGCCTGGCCCTCGCGGTCGGGCGACAGGAAGAAGCGGTAAAGCTTGCCCGCATGGGGCCAGATCTTGCGCGCGACGAAGCAATCCGACCGGCGCAACAGTTGCAGATGGTCGTCGTAAAAGATGTGCGGCTTGCCCTGGAAGTCGAACTTCGACAGGGTCAGCGACCGGCTTTCGATATTCGACGAATAAAGCCGCACCAGCGTCTGGAAATAGCTTTCGTCCGGGATCCAGACCTTGCGGAAGAACCGGTCATAGCGGGCGCGGTCCGGGTCATCCAGGATCGCCGACAGGGTCTGCCGGGTCAGGCACCACCACTGGCTGCCCAGATGCGGCACCAGGCCGGCAGGAATGCGGCGGCGGAACCGGATGCGGCGTTGCAGCCCGACATACCAGTCGAAAAGCAGGCGCTGCTTGCGCCAGGAGAAGGGGAAGCGCAGCGTGAACCGCTCGATATTCAGCCCGCCGACCGTCCAGCCGACATCGCCCGTCGTCACCGATTCGATGAAATCGGTGCGCGGGCGTTCGTCGAGATAGGCCACCATCTCCTCGACCGGACGCAGCGGCAGGCAGGAGCCGGAGGCGAGATACACATGCCGGACCTGCGGAAACTCCCGCAGCATCAGGGTCGAGGCCTCTTGCGTGGCGGCGACAAGGCCCCAGGTCCCCCATTCGCAGGCGTGCCGGCCCGAAAAGCGCACATTCGTCAGATCGGCCAAAGCCTCGACCAGCCGGTCATAGGCGGGGCGACGGACGCGGCGGTCGACATGGATCACCACCGGGCAATCGCGTTCGGCCCAGTGTCGCGCCACCTGCGCGGCCCGGTCAAAGGCGGTATGGCACAGCATGACGAAGCCGACCGTCATGCCCAGTTGCCCTTCGACATCAGCCCCAGAATCTCCAGTTGACGCCAGTTGATGTATTTCTCGCTCCACTTGCACCAGAGCTCGGGTGTCTTCGCCAGTTCTTCGCGATAGGCGGTGTATTCGCGGCTGGCGGCATAGTGCTCGCCCCGGGCCATCTCCTCTTCGGCCTTGGCGGCGAAGGTGTCGATGAACTTCGCATGAAGCAGACAGCCGGAGGCCTTTTCCCCGCCAAGCGCATCATAGACGAGGTTCAGCCCGCGTGGCAGCAGCATATGGGTCGAACTGACGTAGGCATATTTCCGGTCCCAGCGGACCAGCGGCACCTTGTTCAGCGCCGGCGCGGCCTTGGGATCATCGGCGAAGAACGCCCGCGCCCGCGGCCCGCCCTGGATCCACAGATTGCCATAGATGCCGTTGCGGCTGATCGCGTAATTGCCGCTGTCGAACCAGCAGGCGATTTCCAGCGGGTCGCGCCCCTCGATATAGGGCTGACCGGCGATATGCCCCTTGGGATACATGTCCAGCATCATCGCCCCGAAGGAGCGCACCTGCGAGGTGTCGAGCCAGTCGGTCAGCGCCCGCAGCGGCCGGGTGTCGCAGAACGGATAGACGAGGAATTCGTCCGGGTCGACCACCAGCGTCCAGTGATCGTGGCCATAGCGCATCTGCAAGCCGTTCAGCCAGTCGACGCCGAAATGCGCGCGCTTGTAGCTCGCCCGCGTGCTCCAGACCGAGGTGTCGGGCTGTTCCGTCAGGTATTCGCGGCTGCCGTCGGTCGAGCCATTGTCCACGAACAGGAAATGATCGACACCGAGTTCGCGGTAGTAGCGCAGAAAATACGGCAGGCGGACACGCTCGTTCCGCAACGTGCAGAACAGCAGGATGTCGGGGCGGCGAATGGCGCGGGTCCGGTCGGTAACCGGCTTCAGATCGCGTCTGCGCAGGCGCGCGCGCAGCTGGCTGCGCTTGCGCCGAAGCCTCAGCCGATATGACTCGATCACGCTCACCGCGCCGCGCCCCCTGTCCTGCCCGGTTCTTCTTTAGCCCGATGCGCCTGCGAAAGCCTAAATATCTGGTCGCAAAATGTAAACAATGCGCAACAACGCCGATACGAGACCCCCTCCGCGCGCAAGATCATATCCAGCCCCCGCGCGACATCAGCCCCATCGCCTCAAGCTGACGCCAGCCGGTCAGTCGGGTTGAGGCGGCGCAATGCAGTACCGGATCGGCGACCAGGCTGTCGTAATAGGCGTCGTATTGCGCGCTATTGGCGAAATGCTCGGCCCTTTGCTTTTCCTCGGCGGCCTTGCCCGGCGCCACGGGCAGGAACTTCGTGTGCAGCAGCACGCCCGACAGCGCCTCGCCCCCCGTTTCGTCATAGACCCGGTTCAGCCGGCGTGGCAGAGCGGCATGGGTCGAGTTGACATAGGCAAAGCGGCGGTTCCAGCGGACCAGCGGCACCTTGTTCAGTGTCGGCCCCCTGCGCGGCCCGGCGCGAAAGAACAGCCGCGCCCGCACACCGCCCTGGATCCACAGATTGCGCATCCGGGGCTGGACCTGCACGATCAGGTTGCCGCCGTCGAACCAGGCCAGGGTCGCGAAGGGATCCTCTCCGGCGCGATATTCCCGATCCGACAGTCGTCCTTCGGGATACATGTCCAGCATCACCGCCCCGAAGGATTCGCGCCCCTCGGCATCCAGCCTTTCGGTCAGCGCCCGCAGATCGCGGGTTTCCCAATAGGGATAGATCAGGATCTCGTCGGCATCGAGTGTCAGGCACCAATGCCCGTGCGCATGGCGGATCTGCAACCAGGTCAGCCAGTCCATGCCGAATCGCGACAGTTTATAACTGTCTCCGGTGGACCAGAGCGAAACGTCAGGCTGACCGCGCAGCATCTCGACCGTGCCGTCGTCAGAGCCGTTGTCGACGATCAGGAAATGCCCGACCCCCAGCCGGCGGTGATGGTCGAGGAAATACGGCAGCCGCAGCGCCTCGTTGCGGACGGTGGCGAGGCCCAGGATGTCGGCGGGCCGGATCGCGGCGGTGCGGTCGGCGAGCGGGCGAAGCTGCCCGCGCTTGCGCAAGGCCCGCAGAAGAAGGCGGCGGCGCTTCCAGCGCAGCCGCCACGCGGTCCAGATCTCGGCCGGCGACAGGGGCGCGAGGGGCGACAGCTCCCCTATGGCGCGGGCATCGCTGTGCACGGGGCGCGCCATGGGGGTGCCGGTATCGCCCGACGGCGGCGCCAAGCGGTTACTGCGCCGCCTTCTGCAATGCGTGGACATCGTTCAGATAGGCCGCGAATTCCTCGCGCAGATCGTCGCGCGCCAGCCCGAAGGCGACCGTCGCCTGAAGGAATCCCGCCTTCGAGCCGCAGTCGTAACGCTGCCCGCGGAAGCGGAAGCCGTGAACCAGGCCCTTGCTCGTCTCGCGCGCGATGGCGTCGGTCAACTGGATCTCGCCGCCGGCGCCCAGCTTCTTCTCGTGCAGATGTTCCATCACCGCCGGCTGAAGGATATAGCGGCCGATCACGGCGAGGTTCGAGGGCGCCTCGCCCGGTTTCGGCTTTTCGACCATGCCGCGCACGCGGACCAGCGAGCCCATATCCTCGGCCACATCCAGCACGCCGTAGGACGAGGTTTTGGCCGGGGCCACCTCCATCGCGGCGACGATATTGCCGCCGATCTCGTTATAGGCGTCGACCATCTGGGCAAGGCAGGACCGTTCGGCGGCGATCACGTCGTCGGGCAGCAGCACGGCGAAGGGCTCGTTGCCCACCAGTTTGCGCGCGCACCAGACCGCATGGCCCAGACCAAGCGCCTTTTGCTGGCGCACATAGGCGATGGCGCCCGATTCCATATCGGTCGCGTGCAGCACCTCCAGCAGGTCGGTCTTGTTCTTCGCCTTCAGCTCGGCCTCGATGATCGGGGCGGCGTCGAAGTAATCCTCCAGCGCCGATTTCCCGCGCGAGGTGACAAAGATGAAATCCTCGATCCCGGCGGCACGCGCCTCGTCGATCGCATACTGAATCAGCGGGCGGTCGACCAGGGTCATGATCTCTTTCGGGATCGACTTCGTGGCCGGCAGGAACCGCGTTCCCAGGCCGGCGACGGGGAAAACGGCTTTTGTGACTTTGCGGATACTCATCTTGGTCTCTCTGCTCCGGGGGGCAAACCGCGCCCTGGCGGCTCTCGCTCAAGTTCGCGGGAGTCATTCGACTATGGTTGAGGCATTACTAAGGCAGACTTGGCCGGCAATCGTCTCGCTCAACGGATTTGTTTCCTGGATAACCTGGAATCACGAGGAAAAACCAGAGAATTGCGGCCCGGCGGGCGGGAAGTTGCCGCACAGCAGCAATTCACCTGCGGCAGTCCGTGCAACAGGCCGGCGATCAGGCGCCGGCCAGCATCGCCTCGATTCGCGGCACGTCCTCGGGGTTGTTCAACTCCCAGAACTGGCGGCCGCGCGCCTCGACCTCGACGCACAAGACCTGGCGGCCGTTTTCGAGGAAACGGAGCTGCTCCAGCCCCTCCAGCGTTTCCAGCGGGCCGACCTGCCAGCCAGGATAGGCGCTCAGCGCCGCCGGGCGGTAGGCATAGACGCCGACATGGTGGAAGACCGGCGTCGGTTCGTCATCGCCGTAGGTCTTGCCGGTGTAGGGAATCACTTCCTTCGAGAAGTAGAGCGCCCGCATCCACGCCCCGAAAACCGCCGTCGTGCCGCCGACCCGCCCCGCCCGCCGGTCGGCGAGAAAGGAGGAATGCGCCCGCCCGTCGCAGCGCAGCACAGGCGTCGCGATGTCGGCGCCCGGATCGGCGCGCAGGCCTGCGACCAGATCCTCGACGAACCAGGCGGGCGTCAGCGGCGCATCGCCCTGAAGGTTCACCACGATGTCGAAGCCGGGGAGCTTCTCCACCACCTCGGCGCAACGTTCGGTGCCGTTGCGGGCATCGGAGGAGGTCATCACCACCTCGGCTCCGAACCCCTCGGCATGGGCGCGGATGCGGTCGTCGTCGGTGGCCACCACCACACGGTCGACGCCGGCGACGCCTGTCGCCGCCTCCCAGCTGCGGCGGATCAGGGTCTTTTCGCCGTCGGGTCCGCGCAAGGACACCAGCGGCTTGCCCGGATAGCGGGTCGAGGCGTAACGGGCGGGGATCGCGATCAGAACGCTCATTTCTTCAACTCCACTCCGGCGGCCAGGGCGATGAAAAACGGGTTGTCCCAGCCGGGCTTGCCATAGGCCAGCGGCTGATGGTCGTCGAGGCGCACGACATGCCCGCCCGCGCCGCGCAGCACCGCGTCGCCGGCGGCGGTGTCCCATTCCATCGTGCGGCCGATGCGGGGGTAAAGATCGGCCTCGCCGGTGGCGACAAGGCAGAACTTCAGGCTCGACCCGGCGCTGCGGCTGTCTTTCACCGCATATCTCGCGATGTAATCGTCCGTCGCCTGATCGCGATGCGATTTCGAGGCGACGACCATCAGCGCGGCATTGTCGGGCGTGGCGACATGGATCGGTATCAACGGCCCCCGCATTTCGGTGTCGAAACTGCCCCCGACCGCCTGTTCCTCGACCGCCCGGCCATCGGCGAGCGTATAGAACATCCGCCCCTTCGCCGGGGCATAGACCACGCCGCGCAGGGGTACGCCGTCCTCGACATAGGCGATGTTCACGGTGAAGTCGCCACGGCGGTTGACGAATTCCTTCGTGCCGTCCAGCGGATCGACGATGAGAAAGGTCTGCGCCATCAGGGCATGGCTGTCGGCCTGTTCCTCGGTGATCAGCGTCACGCCCGGAAAGGCCGCCCGCAATCCGGCCGAGATCAGCGCATCGGCGGCCTCGTCTGCCTCGGTCACGGGGCTGGCGTCGGATTTGGTCTTCACGACGAAATCGGGGGATGCGTAGACCCGCATGATCGTCTCGCCCGCCTGCACCGCAAGGCGCCGCATCTCTGTCACCAGCCGCTCGAAATCCATTTCACCCATCCACGGACGTTTGCCTGCCAGACCCGCGCCCCTTTTGGCCACCGTTGATCTGCCTTATCCTTGCCCTTATCATCGCCCATCAGGGGAACGGCAAGATTTCTGTCGGAAGATCGGCCGGCGGGGCCACAAAGGGTTGCAGCATGTTCCAGCCGAACATTCGGAAGTCCCCGGCCCATGGCGGCATCGCCATGATGGAACTGATCTTCCATCATGGCGATGCCGCCATGGGCCGGGGACTTCCGAATGTTCGGCTGGAACATGCTG
>JAATGA010000283.1 GCA_015654855.1 Rhodobacterales bacterium | reverse complement strand
TCCGCGCTGCCCGTCCGCGCCGGATGACGGAGGAGACGGTCTTTTCTGGCACGCATCTGCGCGCGGCGCTGTGGCGGGCCGGCCCCGAAGGCGGCGGCCTTGTGGTGACCTTCGATCACCGGGATCCCACGCGCACCGGATTCCCGCCCTTTCGCCCCTCGCTGCAACTGGCGGAGAAGGGGCTGTCGCAACTGGCCGTTCATACGGCGGCGAACGACTGGTTCGTGAATGCCGAGACGCCCGCGCTGTCCGGGGCGATGGCGCGGGTCTGCGCGGGTTTCTGCCATGTGACGCTGCTCGGCTGGTCGATGGGGGGCTATGGCGCATTGCGCTATGCCCGCGCCGCCGGGGCCGCGCGGGTGATCGCCATCTCGCCCCAGGTCTCGCTCGATCCCGCCCTTGTGCCGTTCGAGCGGCGCTACCCGGCCGAGGCCGCGCGGTTCGACCCGGTGCTCGGCGATCTCGCCCTCCATGCGATGCCGGGGCTGCGGGGGATTGTGGCCTTCGATCCCTTCGTGCGGCCCGACCTGGCCCATGCCCGGCGGATCGGCGCGCTGTTTCCGGGGTTGTCCATCGCGCGGCTCGGCTTCGGTGGTCATCCGGCGACCCTGGTCCTGCGCGAGGCCGGGCGGCAGGCGCTGCCCCTGCGGCTCGCCATCCGGCGCGAGGGGGCGGAGGTGCTGATCGCCGCGCATCGCGCCGCGCGGCGGGCGGCCGCGGGCTATTGGCAAAGGCTGGCGCGGCGGGCGGGGGAGCGGCGGCCACGCCTGGCAGAACTAGCGCAACAGCGGGCGGCGGCTCTTGCGGTGGGGAGGGGCTGACGCATATCCCGCCGGCCCGGTTCCGCCGCCGTGCCGGGCATGACGCGTGTGTGCCGTTTGGGCGTGAATCGCTTGACGGCGGCGGGGAAGGGCGGTATCTGCGCGCAATCCAATTCGGCGCCCCGCTTGTGCGGGGGCCTTTCCGTTTTACTCTGGCGCGCGGCCCGCGTCCGAAACGCAAGGAAGAACAAGATGTCGCGCGTCTGCGAACTGACGGGCAAAGGCCCGACCACCGGCAACACGATCAGCCACGCGAACAACAAATCGCGTCGCCGCTTCCTGCCGAACCTGAATGACGTTACCCTGATCTCGGACGTTCTGGGCAAATCCTTCAAACTGCGCGTTTCGGCCGCCGGCCTGCGTTCGGTCGATCACCGTGGTGGTCTGGACGCCTTCCTTGCGAAAGCCAAGGATGACGAGCTGTCGGTCAACGCGCTGAAGATCAAGAAAGAAATCGCCAAGGTTCAGGCCGCCGCCTGATCCGGCGATCCCGGCGCAACCGCCGGCGAAGCGAACAGGGGCCCTGCCGGATGGCGGGGCCTTTTTCTTTGCGACGGGTCGCTGTCCTGACACCGCTTGCCGTCAATCGCGCGCCGGCCCATATCGGGGCCGCACCCCTTGCCCCGAGGTCGCCTCTTGCCTCCGATGCCCCTGCCCGTCGATGCCATCCTCGCGCCCCTGCGGGCGGCGGTGGCTGCGCGGGGCATGGCGGTGCTTCAGGCCCCGCCGGGGGCGGGCAAGACCACGCGCGTGCCGCTCGACCTGATGGAATCGGGGCTTATCGCGGGCCGGATCGTCATGCTGGAACCGCGTCGCCTCGCCGCCCGCGCGGCGGCCGAGCGCATGGCGGAAACCCTGGGGCAGTCGGTCGGCCAGGCTGTCGGCTACCGCATAAGGGGCGAGGCGAAGGTCTCTGCCGCCACCCGGATTGAGGTGGTGACCGAGGGTATTCTGACCCGGATGGTCCAGTCCGACCCCGGGCTGTCGGGCATCGGGGCGGTGATTTTCGACGAGTTCCACGAACGCAGCCTGAATGCCGACCTGGGCCTGGCGCTGAGCCTGGAAATCCGGGGTGCTCTGCGCGAGGATCTGGTGCTGATCGTGATGTCGGCGACGCTCGACGCGGCTCCCGTGGCGGCGCTGATGGGGGATGCGCCGCTGATCACCTCGGACGGGCGGGCGTTTCCGGTGGAAACCCGCTGGCTGGCCCGCGCCCCCGATGCCTCGATGCGGTATGAGGCGGCGGTGGCCGGTCTGGTGGTCCAGGCCGAGGAGGAGACGCGCGCCACGGGCGGCGGCATCCTGGTCTTTCTGCCGGGAGAGGGCGAGATTCGTCGGGTCGAGGCCGCGCTGTCGGGCCGCCTGCCTGCCGGTTGCACGATCCGACCCCTGTTCGGCGCGATGGATTTCGCGGCGCAGCGGGCGGCGCTTGCGCCTTTGCCAGGGGCGGAGCGCAAGGTGGTTCTGGCGACCTCTATCGCCGAAACCTCGCTGACGATCCCCGACGTGCGGGTCGTCGTCGATGGCGGCCGCGCGCGCCGGTCGCGGTTCGATCCGAATTCCGGCATGTCGCGGCTGGTGACCGAACGCGTGACCCGGGCCGAGGCGGAACAGCGCCGCGGCCGCGCCGGTCGCGTGGCCGAGGGGATCTGCTATCGCCTCTGGACCAGGGGCGAGGAGGGCGGCCTTTCCCCCTTTCCCCCGGCGGAGATCGAGGCGGCGGATCTGACCGGCCTCGCCCTCGAACTGGCGCTTTGGGGCGGAGCGGATCTGCCCTTCCTGACCCCGCCGCCCGCCGGGCCGATGACCGAGGCGCGGGCGCTGCTGAGCGGGCTCGGCGCGCTGGATGGCGCGGGGCGGATCACCGATCACGGCCGGACGCTGGCCGGTCTGCCGCTGCATCCGCGCCTGGCGCATATGCTCGCGGTGGCGGGCAAGGGGGCGGCGGACCTCGCCGCGCTGATGGCCGAGCGCGATCCTTTGCGCGCCGCGCCGCCTGACCTGGCCCTGCGCCTGACCGCCCTGCGCGATCCGAAACGGTTCGAGGCTCAGGTCCACCGCCCGACGCTGGAGCGGATCCGGGACGAGGCGCGGCGTCTGGCCCGTGCGGCCCCGGCGGGCACGGCCGGGCTGTCGCCTGCGCAGATGGCCGCGCTGGCCTATCCCGACCGGGTTGGGCTGCGGCGCAGGGGCGATGCGCCGCGCTGGTTGTTGTCGGGCGGCCGGGGCGCGGTAATGGCCCCCGGCACGCCGCTGGCGGGCGCGCGGCTGATCGTGGCGAGTGACCTCGACGGCGGGCGCGAGGCTCAGGTGCGCCAGGCCATCGCCATCAGCGAGGCCGAACTGCGTGAGGTTCACGGCGATGCGATCGCCTGGCGCGAGATCGTCGAATGGTCCCGCCGCGACGGCCGCGTCACCGCCCGGCGGCAAGAGATGTTCGGGGCCATCGCGCTCGACGATCGGGCCTGGCCGGATGCGCCGGCCGAGGCGCTGGCGGTGGCCGCGCTCGACGGGCTGCGGCTGATCGGCCTGACATGGACGCCCGCCGCGCGCCGCCTGAGGGCGCGGATCGCGCTGACAAGGGGCGAGGACTGGCCCGATGTGACGGATCAGGCGCTGCTCGACTCGGCGGAAACCTGGCTGCTGCCATACCTTTACCGCGCGCGGAGCGAGGCGGACCTGCGCGCGCTGGACCTGGCCGAGCCGCTGCGGGCGCTGATCGGTCCGGCCCGGCTGACCGAGGTCGACCGCCTGGCGCCCGCGCATTTCACCACCCCCCTCGGGCGGCAGGTGCCGGTCGATTACGACGGCGACCACCCCTCGATCGAGGTGCGGCTGCAAGAGATGTTCGGGGTGACCCGCCATCCGCTGGTGGGTCACGACCGCAGGCCGCTGCGCATCGCGTTGCTGTCGCCGGCGCAAAGGCCGGTGCAGGTGACGATGGATCTGCCGGGATTTTGGGCCAGGTCTTATGCCGAGGTGCGCAAGGACATGCGCGGCCAGTATCCGCGCCACCCCTGGCCCGAGGATCCGACCATCGCCGAGCCGACATTGCGGGCCAAGCCGCGCGGCACCTGAGGCCTGATGATCCGTGTGGGATAACATACCGAAACAAGTCGTGTCCGCGACTGCGGCCCCGCCCTCTTTCGCGCCCTGATCACTTTGGATATGTCGCTTTGCAAGGCGCGACGGAGAGAGAGATCATGCGGCGGACCGGGCGCCAGGCGGTGGCGGCGATGTTTCTGGCGAACGGGATCGCCACGGGTGCCTGGGCGCCGCAGATCCCGCTTTTGCTGGCGAGGCACGGTATCGGGCGGGCGGAATTCGGTCTGCTGATCCTGGTGCTGGGCGTCGGCGCGGTCAGCGCGATGCTGTTTTCCGGCAGGCTGCTGGCGCGCAAGGGACCGCGCCGGATGCTGGCGCTGTCGTCGGTCCTGGCCGTCCTGGCGCTGCCGGCGGTGGTGCTTGCGCCAGATCTGTGGCTGCTCGTCCCGGCGATGGCGCTGTTCGGCGCATTGCTCGGCACGATGGATGTGGCGATGAATGCCAGCGCGGTCGTGGTCGAGCGGCGTATGGGCCGGGCGATCATGTCCTCGTCCCACGGATTCTGGAGCCTCGGCGGCTTTATCGGCGGCGCGCTTGGCGGGCTGGCGCTGGAGCGTTACGGCGCGGTGCCGCAGGCCCTGGGCGTGGCGGCGGCGATGCTGGCGTTGGCGCTGGCGGCGATGCGATGGCTGCCGCCGGACCCCGAGGGGGCGGCGGCGGTCTCGCCGCCGGGTGCTGTGCGCGGGCTGTTGCCTCGCGATCCGGGGCTGTGGATGCTGGGCGCGCTGGCGCTCGCCTGCATGGTGCCCGAGGGTGCGGTGCTGGACTGGTCGGCGCTGTATCTTCAGCAGGAACTGGGGGCGGATGCCGCGACCACGGGCCTCGCCTATGCGCTTTTCGCCGGGGCGATGGCGGTTATGCGCTTTGCGGGCGACGCCGTGCGCAACCGGTTCGGCGCGGTCGGCGTGCTGCGCGCCTCGGGCCTTGCCGGGGCGGCGGGACTGGCGGTCGCCGCCATGGCCCCGGTGCCGGCGGTGGCGATCGCGGGCTTCGCGCTGACGGGCCTGGGGGTCGCGAATATGGTGCCGGTGATGTTCTCGGCGGCCGGAAACTGGCCGGGCCTGCCGGCGGGGGCGGGAATCCCGGCGGTGACGCTGATGGGCTATTCCGGCATTCTGGTCGCGCCGTCGAGCATCGGATTCGTCGCCGAGCATATGGGGTTCCGGCTGACCTTCGCGGTGCTGGCGGGGCTGCTGCTGCTGGTGATCGCCGGGGCGTCGCGGGCGGCGGCGGCCGATGGCCCGCAGGCCTTGCCGGACGCGGAGTGCGGTCGGGTCTGAGCCGGGTCCGGGGGGCCGGAAGCCGGCCAGGCCCGCACCATCCCGGCCATTTCCGCAAGCGGCGTCATGCGGCACAGGCGCGACAGCCAGGCAGGCCCCGGTCGTGAAACGGCGCGGGTGGCCTGCGCGGCGCGATGCACCGCCTCCGGGGGCGGCCGCCCCCTTTTCGGCGCGTATGGCGGTGGCGATCGGGCGGTTTTCGCCGCCCCCGTCGCCACCTCTTCCCCTGGTCCGGTCGCGTCAGACCCCGAGGCACCAGCGCATCACGGCCTTCTGCGCGTGAAGGCGGTTTTCCGCCTCGTCGAAGATCACCGAATGCGGGCCGTCCATCACCGCGCTCGTCGCCTCGTCGTTGCGATGCGCGGGCAGGCAATGCATGAACAGCGCATCCGGCTTGGCATGGGCCATCAGCGCCTCGTTCACCTGATAGGCGCGGAGCTGGTTGTGGCGGCGTTCCTTGGCGGATTCGGGATCGTGCATCGACACCCAGGTGTCGGTCACGACCAGATCGGCCCCCTCGAACGCAAGGGCCGGGTCGCGCACGATCTCGGCCCGCACGCCTTTGGACCGGGCGAAGTCGAGCCAGGCCGCCTCGGGGTCGAGCGTCGGCGGGCCGGTGAAGGTGAAGTCGAAGCCGAACTGGCCCGCCGCGTGCAGGAAGCTGGCGCAGACGTTGTTGCCGTCGCCGGACCAGACCACCTTGCGTCCGGCGATCGGGCCGCGATGCTCCTCATAGGTCAGGACATCGGCCATGATCTGGCAGGGGTGGGTGCGGTTCGTCAGCCCGTTGATCACCGGGACGGTGGCATGTTCGGCCATTTCGAGCAGCGTCTGCTCCTCGAAGGTGCGGATCATGATCAGGTCGACATAGCGCGACAGCACACGGGCGGTGTCGGCGATGGTCTCGCCATGGCCGAGCTGCATTTCCTTGCCGGACAGCACCATAGTTTCCGCCCCGAGCTGGCGCGCGCCCACGTCGAAACTGACGCGGGTCCGGGTCGAGGGTTTCTCGAAGATCAGCGCGACCATGCGGCCTTTCAGCGGCTGGTCGGCGTCGGGCGTGCCTTTCGGCAGGCCGGCGCGGGCGGTCTTCATCGCGCGGGCGGTGTCGATCATCGAGCGCAGGTCGGCGGCGTCGGTCGTATGGATGTCGAGGAAGTGGTTCATGGTGTCGGGTCTTTCCGGGCCTGGCCTGGCCCTGGCGGCTGGCGCCGGGGGTTTCACACCCCCGGACCCCCGTAGGATATTTGTGCAGAGAGGATGGAGGCAGGGCGGGTCATGCCGGCTGTTTTTCCAGCGTGACTGCGGCTGCGTCGAGGCGGCTCAGCGCCTCGGCGATGTCCTCGTCGGGGATGTTCAGCGCGGGCAGCAGCCGCAGCACGTTGTCGGAGGCGGCAACCGTCAGCAGGTGGCGGTCGTAGCCGGCTTTGACCACATCGGTGTTCGGCACTTTGCACTTCAGCCCGAGGATCAGGCCCTGGCCGCGCACGCCCTCGAACACGTCGAGGTGGCGGGCGACGAGGCTTTCGAGTCCTTGCGCGAAGATCGCGGCCTTGCGGTTGACCTCGGCCAGAAAGGCCGGGTCGGCGATGACAGAGGTGACGGTGGCCCCGACCGCGCAGGCGAGCGGGTTGCCGCCATAGGTCGAACCATGGGTGCCCGCCGTCATGCCCGAGGCGGCCTCTTCGGTCGCCAGAACCGCGCCGAGGGGGAAGCCGCCGCCGATGCCCTT
>JAATGA010000228.1 GCA_015654855.1 Rhodobacterales bacterium | reverse complement strand
GGCGCGAACTCGCGCTGCCCGCCCGAGGATCCGCCCTGGCCGCCGGGCTGCTGCACCGAATGGGTGGCGTCCATGATCACCGGCCAGCCGGTGCGCACCATGATCGGCAGCGACCGCATATCGGCGATCAGCGTGTTGTAACCAAAGCTGACCCCGCGCTCGGTCAACAGGATCCGGTCGTTGCCGGTGCTTTCCACCTTGTCGGCGACATTGGCCATATCCCAGGGGGCGAGGAACTGGCCCTTCTTGATATTGACCACCGCGCCGGTATTGCCGGCGGCCAGCAGCAGATCGGTCTGCCGGCACAGAAAGGCCGGGATCTGGATCACGTCGACGACCCGGGCGGCCTCGCGCGCCTGGTCGATGTCGTGAATGTCGGTCAGCACCGGCATCCCCATTTCCTTGATGGCGGCCAGGATCTTCAGCCCCTCCTCCATCCCCACGCCGCGCCGGCCCTTCAGGCTGGTGCGGTTGGCCTTGTCGTAGCTGGCCTTGAAGACATATTGCGCCCCGGCCTTGTTGCAGGCCTCGGCCAGGGTGCCGGCGATCATCTGCGCGTGATCGAGGCTTTCAAGCTGGCAGGGGCCGGCGATCACGGTCAGGGGCTGATCGTTGCCGACGGCAAGCCGCCCGATGCGCACGGTTTTCATGGGTCTTCCTTTACGAAGTCTTTGGCCGAAGTCTCAGGCGGTGACCTGTTCGCGCAGGATGGCGATGGTCATCGAGATCATCAGATATATACCCGCGAAAACCAGAAATGCCACCGCGGTGCTTTCGAATGCGCGGGGATAGGTCGGCTCGTCCGGGGCGACGGGGGCGACCGACAGCGACAGATAGCGGACCTGGCGCCCGGCCTCGATCCGCGCGGTTTCAAGCTGCTGCATGGCCTGGGCCAGCAGCAGTTGCCGGGTCTGCACATCGGCCTGGGCCATCGCCAGTTCGCCCTGGATGCTGGCCAGAGACTGGCCGGTTTCATCGGCAGAGGTCATGCGGGCGCGCAGGGTGGCGATCTCGCCCTCCAGCGCGGCGATGCGGCGTTTCAGCGGCTCCATCCGGGCAAGGTTGGGCGTGGCGTTCGATTCCATCTGCGCCAGCGACAGGCGGTCCTGAGACAACTGGGTGTCGAGCTGCCCGATCTGTTGCGACAGAAGCGAGACCTCGACCTCCGACGACAGGACCTTGAACTTCTCCTGCAACGTGACGACGCTGCGCTGCGCCTCCAGCATCTTGGTCTCGGCGCTGGCATAGCTTTCCTCGGCGCCCTTCATCTGATCGCCGCGCAACCGCAGAGTCAGTTGGTCGACCTGCTGTTCGGCATAGCCGATCAGCGCCCGCGAAAAGGCGATCGAGGTTTCGGGATCGGCGGCGATGACCTCCATACGGATCACGCCATCGGTCGGATCGTAGGAGATCTTCACGTTGCGGCGGTAGGCCTTATAGGCCTCTTCCAGCGAGCCGCCGGGTTTCAGCCGCTGGATCGGGTCGATATTCGGCGCGCTGAAATGATCGCGGAAATGCTGATCCGCGTCCAACCGCAGCATGGCGTCGCGCGACTGCATATAGCCCTGGACGGCGATGGAATCCTGCGATGTGGCGAATTGCGTGCCCTGGAACAGCCCTCCCAGACCGGCGGCGCGCGGGCTTTCGGCCTGCTGGATCACGAATTCGGTGCGCGTCGCGTAAAGCTTCGTCGCCACGACGAAGTAATACCAGGCCGCGAGGATCGTCGGCAGCACCACGAAAAACGCGAGCCGCCCGGCCAGCGACGCCATCTTGCGTCGCCGGCGGCGGGCGATGTCGCGCTGGATGCGCAGAATGTCGGCGGCATGGCTCTGCTCGGCCCGGACCTCGGTCGTGGGCAGTTGCACCGGCTTGACGGTTTTCGGCAGTTGCACCTTGTCCGGCACCGTCAGCGCGCGCGAGGCCTCGACCTCGCCGCCGGGGGCGATCATGTCGATCACCGGCCCCTGGCCGAAGGGGTCGATCCCCGCTTTGCGCAACAGCCGCACCGCATCGAAATCCGAGGTGGCGGGCAGGTTGTGCTTTTGCGCCAAATGGCGGGCGCGGCGCAACTGGCGGCCCGTCAGCCCCTCGCGGCGGATGGCGTCGATCTCGGTCGGCGCGCCGCCTGCGCCGGCGGTCGGATACGCGACCTCGCCGAAGCCGTCATCGCCGGCTGTGGGCGCAAAGGGGGCGGCCGCATCGGCGGCGGGTGTGGACGAGGCCGGGCGCGCCGGGGCAGGGACCCCGGACAGAAAATCCGGGCGCCGAAGGCGGAAACGGTTAACCGTGGGCTTGGTAGTCATAGAGCCGTTTCGCCTCTTCCAGAGTGTCGAACATGTAAAGCTGCCCGTTGCGCAGCACAGCCGCCGAGCGGCAGAACTTTTCAAGTGTGGCCGCCTGATGCGAGACGATGACGACCGTGGAATTCCGCAACCTTTCTCGCAGAATAGCGCCGGCTTTTCGATTGAATTCCACATCCGTCGTCGTCGGCATTCCTTCGTCGATCAGATAGATGTCGAATTCCAGCGCCAGCATCAGCGAGAAGGAAAAGCGCGACCGCATCCCCTGACTGTAGGTGCCGACCGGCATGTCGAAATACTCGCCGATACCCGCCATCCAACGGCAGAAACTTTCGATGTAATCCGCGTCCAGCCCGTAGAGCCGCGCGATGTAGCGCGCGTTCTCGGTGCCCGAATGGCGGTTGACGACGCCCCCCATGAACCCCAGCGGGAACGAAATGCGCGAGGTGCGGATCACCCGGCCTTCGTCGGGTTTCTCAAGCCCCGCCATCATATTGATCAGCGTGGTCTTGCCGGTGCCGTTGGGTGCGAGAATGCCGAGCGAATTGCCCGGTTCGACCCGGAACGACGCCTGGTCGAGGATCACCTTGCGTGTCTTTCCGGTCCAGAAGGACTTGGAAACGTTCTCGAACTCGATCATGCGCGCCCTCCGGGCCGCGACTGCCTCTGGTCCGGCGGGGTCTGCCGGTTTTGGATCCGCGCCGATGTGCGCGCCGTTTTGCGGGCTTTTGCGCTGTGTTTCGGGCGACATTATGTCCGAAGCGACAAAGCCTCCGCAAGGCCCGCCGGCCAGGCTGCCGGCGCAGCCGGAGCGTAAGTTGCGAGCGATGCGAGGATTTCCTCGCGCTATCAGTCGGTTGAGCAAGATTCGGATACCGGGCGGCGCGGGGTTCGTCCTGCTTTGGCGATAACCGGCTCCTTTGCAGAAGAGGTTTTGCATAGCCGTCGGAGTCGCGGTCCGGGATGCGGTTTCGCAGGTCATCGTGCGATCCATTAATTACATAATAACTATTATCGGACTAACGCATGTCGACAGTGGAAGTGCGAACCCTCCCTTATTCCGCAACCGAAACCTCGAAGCCGAACTCCGCGGCGCCCCCCGGCTCCAGCGTGACGGTAAAGGGCCGCGCCGACAGTTCGGGTCCCGCGCCGATCGCCGCCGCCATGCCGTGCCAGGGCTCGATACAGACAAACGGTGCGCCGGGCTTCGACCAGAGCGCGAGGTTCGGCAGATTGCGCAACCGGAACGTCAGACGCGGACCGCTCTCGGCCGAATAGCTCAAGGCGTCGCCGGCACCCTGAGGGAAGATCGCGGCGTCCTCGGCGAAAAGCGCGGGATCGAGCGTCAGCGCCCCGTCGCGGAACGGCGACGCAAAGCGCCCGGGCGCGAGCAGACCGCCGCTCACCCGCGCCATTTCGGGTTCGGCGCCATTGGCCAGGGTGATACTGTGGCTCTGCCCACCGGCCCCCGGCAGCGGCCAGAGGAAGGCCGGGTGAAAGCCAAGGCCGAAAGGCATCGGCCGGTCGTCCCGATTATCCACCGTGGCTGTGACGGAAAGTGTCGCCCCCCCGATCCGGTGTTCGACCGTCAGAGCGAACCGGAACGGCCAGGCCGCGCGGGTCGCATCGCTGTCCGTCAGCCGATGGCGGCAGAAATCCGGGCCGGACGCTGTAAGATCGAATGAGGATCGGCGTGCAAAGCCATGCTGCGCCATCGGAAATTCTTGCCCGTCGACCCAGATTGCATCGCCCGGCGCGCGCCCCACTATGGGAAACAGCACCGGCGAACGCCCGGACCAGAACGCCGGATCGCCGTGCCACAGCAGCGGTCGGCCCGAGGCCGTCAGCCTCTGCATCTCGGCACCAAGACTGCTGACACCGGCGGAAAGCCGGTCACTGCCGATCTGGACAAGCGGGTCGGACATGGGCGGCCTCCTCGGCGGATCGCGGGATGCGGCACATCACCACGGAAGACCGCAGCGCGGCAAGGGGCAATGGTCTTCGGCGGGCGTGGGGCACCCTGCCCCGTTACCGCCCGAATGCCCGCCCGGGCGACGCGCCCTGTCCGTTCAGGTGCCGCAATAGGTGACATAATTCCCGAAACCGCGCGGCGCGGGCAACGCATAGCGGTCGGTCCGGTAGGCGAAAGGCTCGCGCAGCGCGGCGATCAGCGCCTCGAACGGCGCCATATCGCCAACGGTGGCGGCGTCCAGCGCCTCCTCCACCAGGTGGTTGCGCGGAATGACCGCCGGATTGGCCGCCGCCAGTCGCGCCGCCGCATCCGGGGCCAGCCGCGCCCGCCAGCGCGGCAGCCAGTCGTTCAGCGCGCCGGCATCGGTGAATAGTGGCGCGATCCGCCCCGAATCGCCGCCGATGGCCGTGGGCAGACGGCGGAAGGTCAGGGTCCAGTCCGGCCCCTGCCCCTCCATCGCCGCCAGCAGATCGTCTGCCAGATCGCCGTCGCCCGGATCCTCGCCATCCAGCGCGAGTTTCCGCCGCATCACCGCCACCCAGGCCGCGCGATACGCCGGCGCGATGCCCTGAAGGCGGGTATTCAGCGCCTCGACCGCGCGTTCGCCGTCGGGGTCGACCAGCGGCACCAGCGTCTCGGCGAACCGCGCGAGGTTCCAGCCGAGGATCAGCGGCTGATTGCCCCAGGCGTAGCGGCCCTGCCTGTCGATCGAGGAAAACACCGTGCCGGGCGCATAGGCCTCCATAAAGGCGCAAGGGCCGTAGTCGATGGTTTCCCCCGACAGCGCCATATTGTCGGTGTTCATCACGCCGTGGACGAATCCGACGGCCATCCATTCGGCGATCAGCCGCACCTGCCCCGCCGCCACCGCATCGAAAAGCGCGAGCGCCGGGTTCTCCGCCCCCGCCGCCTGGGGGTAATGCCGGGCGATGGTGTAGTCCATCAGTCGCCGCAGCCGGTCGGTCTCGCCCCGCGCGGCAAAGAACTGAAAGGTGCCGACGCGGATATGGCTCGCCGCGACCCGGGTCAGGACGGCGCCCGGCAGGGGCTTCATGTCGCGCAGGATGGTCTCTCCGGTCGTGGCCACCGCCAGCGCCCGGGTGGTGGGGATGCCGAGCGCGTGCATCGCCTCGCCCATCGCATATTCGCGCAGCATCGGGCCAAGCGCCGCCTTGCCGTCGCCGCCGCGCGAAAACGGCGTGCGGCCCGAGCCTTTCAGATGGATGTCGCGACGCTGCCCCCGGGCGTCGATCACCTCGCCCATAAGCAACGCGCGTCCATCGCCGAGTTGCGGGGAAAATCCGCCGAACTGATGCCCGGCATAGGCCTGGGCCACGGGCTTCGCCCCCGGGGGCACGTAGCCGCCGGCAAAGAACTCCGCCGCACCGGAAAGCGCCTGCGCGTCGAGGCCCAGTTCCTCGGCAAGATCGCGGTTGAAGGCCACGACCCCGGGGGCCGGCGGCTCTTCCGGCGGCCAGGCGACGGTCAGGTCGGCCAGGTCGCGGGCATAGCTGTTGTCGAAACGGATCGGCGGCAGGACGGGGCTGTCCATCGGTCATCCCTCCGTAAGGTTCGGCCCGTGCGGTTCTGGCGCTTAAGGTAGGCCTGCGCGCCGCCCGCGACAAGGAACCGTCGCCGGGGCTCGTCGCAAAGGCCGGGCCAGAAGGCGAGAGGCGCCGCCCGCAAGCCCGGACAAGCAGGCGCGACCGACGGACATCGTGCCGCTAAACCGCCTTGCGATACAGGCCACAAGGAAAATCGCCAAGTGCTGGTCGGGGCGAGAGGATTCGACCCCCCGGCCTACGGTACCCAAAACCATGAAATACCGCTGATTAAGCGCAACAAAAATGCAAACTGGGGTCTTTTGGGTGGTATTGCGATCAATGGGTTGCGGACCGCGTGCAAACTGAAAGAAACCCCTACTCCACCAGCCCCCGCAGATACGCCATCGCCTGTCGCACAAAAAACCGAGAGTAGTCCTTCAGAACGCGATCAATCGCGTCTTCGGTAGGCGCGGTCGGCAGACGCTTGTCAAAGTGCTTGCCCTGCTCCCATCCCGGAAGATCATACGGCTCATCGAAGATGGATCTTAGGGGAAGGTCCGTCGCTTTATCGGGGGCCATGCTGGCACCTCCATGACGCCGCAAGGAATACCTGCGGACGCGATGAGGATACCACAACCTGCGCGCGATAGATATGGCAGTGCTCTCCTTACAGCACCAGGCGAGGCCGCTCGACCGTGGCTGCACAGATTCCAAGTTCAGGGTCCAATCGCCGCGATCAGATCCGGCCTGAACCCGCACCAGTGATGATCCGGCCCGACCTCCACCACCGGCGCCTGGCGATAGCCCCACGATTCCACCCTGGCCATCGCGTCCGCATCCTCGGTCAGGTCCACCAGCCGCCGGCGAAAACCGCGACGACCAGCGCGGCGGCGATCAGACCCCGATCAGGCACAGCATGCGCTCCTCCGCCCGGCGCAGGACCAGCCCTCGGACCACCCTGCCGCCGGCCTTGTTGAACCAGGTCAGC
>JAATGA010000514.1 GCA_015654855.1 Rhodobacterales bacterium | reverse complement strand
GGCGTGGAGCTTCGCCATCGAGGCCGCGAGCGAGAAGCGCCCTCCCCCGGCATGGGCGGCGTCGCGCTGACGCGCCGCATCCTGCGCCAGCAGCAGGGCGGCGCGATATGCCAGGCCCATGTCCGCGATCATGAAGCGGATCGCCTGACGCTCGGTCAGCGGCATCCCTCCGATCACTCTTTCCTTCGCATAGGCGACGGCGATGTCCATCGCAGCCCCCGCCAGGCCGAGGCATTGCGCCGCCACCTCGATCCGGCCGTTGTCCAGCACCTTCATCGCGGTGCGGAAGCCCTGGCCTTCCTGGCCGCCCAGAAGCGCATCTTCGGGCAGCAGGCAGTCGAGCGTCAGGGGGAACACATGCCCGCCCTTCAGCCCCATCGTCCGCTCCGGCGTTCCGGGCTCGAACCCCGGGGTGTCCTTCGGCAGGATGAAGGCGGAAATGCCGCGATGGCCCGCGTCCGGGTCGGTGACCGCATAGACGATCAGGAAATCCGCGACACCGCCGTTCGAAATGAAGCATTTCTGCCCCTTCAGGTGCCAGCCGCCCTCCACCCGCCGGGCGCGGGTCTTCATATCTGCCGGGTCGGAACCTGCCGTCGGCTCGGTCAGCGCAAAGCCGCCAAGCACTTCGCCACTGGCCGCGCGGGGCAGCCAGCCGGCCTTTTGCGTCTCGGTCCCGCCGAGCAGGATCGAATCCGTCGCCAGGAAATGCGCGGTCAGGGCCGAGGCGGTCGATCCGCAGGCCGCCGCGACGACCGCCACCGCGCGCAGCAGCGCGGGGGCCGAAATGCCGCCGCCGCCATATGCCTCCGGCAGGTTGGCGCCGGCCATTCCGGCCGCACCCAGAACGGCCAACTGGTCGTGCACGAAGGCCGAGTTCTCGTCCGTCCGCGCCGCCAGCGGCGCGATGCGTTCGGCGCAGAGCCGCTCCAGCATGTCGCAGAACAGCCGCTCTTCTTCCGAGAGCATATGCCAGATGTCGGCGCTCATACCCGATCCTCCAGCCCCAGGGATTTCAGGATCGCCGCCCGGTCGCCGCCAAGGCGCGGGGCGGCGGTGGCGGCGAGGGGTTTTGCGCCATCGAACCGAACCGGCTGACCCACCACCGGGGCCGTGCCCAGCACCGGATGCGGCAGCGCGCCGACCAGATCGCGCGCCCGCGCATGGGGATTGTCGATCGCCTCGGCGATGGACAGGATGGGCGCGGTCGGCAAGTCCTCGGCCTCCAGCGCAGCGACCGCCTCAACGGTGGTCAGGCCGCGCGACCAGGCCTCGATCCGCGCGCGCAATTCGGGTTCATGCGCGGTGCGCGCCTCGTCGCTGTCAAAGCGCGGGTCGGTCGCGACCTCTGGCTGGCCGATCAGCGCGGCCAGCCGCCCGAACTGTCGCGCGTTCAGCACAGCGATCACCACCTGGCCGTCACTTGTGGCGAAACAGCCAAAGGGCGTGGACAAAGGATGGCGGTTGCCGACCCGGCCCGGCACCACCCCGCCGAACAGATATTGCGCATGGCTGGTTGTCAGCATGGAAAACAGCGCGTCATACATCGCCACATCCAGCACCGCGCCCTCGCCCGTCACATTGCGCCGCATCAGCGCAGCGAGGATCGACCAGCTCGCGAAAAGCCCGGCGATCAGATCGGCCACGCTTTCCCCGGCCTTCAGCGGTGCGCCACCCTCTTCCCCCGTCGCGGCCATCAGCCCCGACATGGCCTGAACCACCAGGTCATAGGCCGGCAGATCGCGGAACGGCCCCTCCTGCCCGAAGCCCGAGATCGAACAACAGATCAGCCGCGGATTGCGCGC
This sequence comes from Rhodobacterales bacterium, assembly GCA_015654855.1. GTDB lineage: Bacteria > Pseudomonadota > Alphaproteobacteria > Rhodobacterales > Rhodobacteraceae > JAATGA01. Next base: position 2,634 of record JAATGA010000514.1, on the reverse strand, counting down.
CCGCAGAGTCCCGGCCCCCAGGCCAAGGCGCGCGGCGACACCGGGGCGGAAATTCTCGACCACCACATCCACCCGGTCGGCGATGTCGAGGGCCAGCGCCAGGTCGTCGGGGTTCTTCAGATCCAGCACCAGGCTTTGCTTGCCCCGGTTGTTCAGGGTGAACAGCGCGCTTTCCCCGTCGCGGAACGGGCCGACATGGCGGTAATCATCGCCCGAGGGCGGCTCGACCTTGATGACCTCGGCCCCCAGATCGGCCAGCAGCGCGGTGCAATAGGGCCCGGCCAGCACCCGCGACAGATCCAGCACGCGGATGCCTTGCAAAGGCCCGGTCACAGCGCGAATTCCGTCAGGCCCGCCGCCTGCGCAAGCGCGCCCGACAGCACCAGCCCCGCCGCCCGCATCATATCGGGCGACAGCGCCCGGTCGGACCCGAGTGTCGGCACCTCGGCCCGGATCGCGGCATGGGCGGCCTGCAACGGGGCCGAGGTCACCAGCGGCGCGCGGAAGTCGATGCCCTGCGCCGCGCACAAAGCCTCGGTCCCCAGGATCACCGACAGGTTGCGGTTCATCTGCCCCAGCCGCCGCGCGCCATGGGCGGCCATGGACACATGATCCTCCTGGTTGGCAGAGGTCGGGGTCGAATCCGTCGAACAGGGGTTGGCGAGGTGCTTGTTCTCGCTCATCAGCGCGGCGGTCGTGACCTCGGCGATCATATAGCCCGAGTTCAGGCCCGGCGCCGCCGTGAGGAAGGGCGGCAGGTTGAAGGACAGAACCGGGTCGACCATCATCGCCACCCGCCGTTGCGCGATCGACCCGGTTTCCGCCAGCGCCAGCGCGATGATGTCGGCGGCGAAGGCCACGGGTTCCGCATGGAAGTTGCCGCCTGAAACGATCCGCCCCGGCCCGAGGACAAGCGGGTTGTCTGTCACCGCATTCGCCTCGGTCTCCAGCGTGGTGGCGGCGAAGCGCATCAGATCGACCGCCGCGCCCACCACCTGCGGCTGGCAGCGGATGCAATAGGGGTCCTGGACGCGGGCATCGCCCTCCAGATGGCTTTCGCGGATTTCCGAGCCTGCCAGCAGCGCCCGCATCCGGGCCGCGACCTCGATCTGGCCCTTATGGCCGCGCAGCGTATGGATTTCCTCGAACAGCGGCGCGGTCGATCCCATGATCGCATCGGTCGACAGGCTCGCCGTCACCAGAGCCGCCGAGACATTGCGCCAGCCGTCGAAAAGGCCCGCCAGCGCCAGGGCGGTGGAAAACTGCGTGCCGTTGATCAGCGCCAGGCCCTCTTTCGGGCCCAGAACCACCGGCACCAGCCCGGCGCGCGCCAGCGCCTCGCCGCCCGGCAGACGCTCGGCCCCGAAATACGCCTCGCCCTCGCCCAGCATCACCGCCGTCATATGCGCCAGTGGTGCCAGGTCGCCGGATGCGCCGACCGAGCCTTGCGAAGGGATCACCGGCGTCACGTCGCGGGCGAGCATCTCTTCGATCAGCGCGACCACCTGCCACCGCACACCGGATGCACCACGCCCCAGGCTCAGCAGCTTCAGCGCCATCACCAGACGGGCGGTGTTGCGGTCCAGCGCCTCGCCCACGCCGCAGCAATGCGACAGGATCAGATTGCGTTGCAGGGTCGCCGTATCCTCGGGCGCGATCCGCATCAGTGCGAGCTTACCGAAGCCGGTATTGACGCCATAAACCGCCGCATCCCCGGCTGACGCCTGCGCAATCAGCGGCGCCGCCGCCTCGACCCCCGCACGGGCCGAAGGGTCCAGCCGTGCAGGTGCTGCGTCACGCCACAGCGTCTCAAGTGTGGACAGCGGCGTCGTGCCGGGGGTCAGAACCAGGGACATCATTTGCCTCCGAAGATGCGGGCGTAAAGCGGGTTGAACCCGAAGCGGTATGCCAGTTCGGCGGGGCTTTCGGCGTTCCAGACCGCGAGGTCGGCGCGCAGACCGGGCACAATCCGGCCCGTGTCGGCCAGCCCCAGGGCGCGGGCCGCATTGACGGTGACGCCGCGCAAAGCCTCTTCCACCGTCAGGCGGAACAGCGTGCAAGCCATGTTCATCGTCAGCAGCAGCGAAGTCATGGGCGAGGTGCCGGGGTTGCAGTCGGTCGCCAGCGCCATCGGCACGCCATGCGCGCGGAAGGCGGCCACAGGCGGCACCTGCGTTTCCCGCATCGCATAACATGCACCCGCCAACACCACCGCCACCGTGCCGGAAGCAGCCAGCGCCGCCGCGTCACCCTCGTCAGCATATTCGACGTGATCGACCGACAGCGCGCCATAACGCGCCGCCAGACGGGTACCGCCGATATTCGACAATTGCTCGGCGTGCAGCTTCACCGGCAGGCCAAGACGTTTCGCCTCGGCAAAGACCGGCTCCATCTCGGCCACCGAAAAGGCGATCCCCTCGCAAAACCCGTCGACCGCATCGACCAGCCCCTCGGCATGGGCGGCGCGCAGGGCAGGAATGCAGACCTCAGCGATGTAATCGGCGTTGCGGCCCTTGTATTCCACCGGGGTCGCATGGGCCCCCAGGAAGGTCGTGCGGATCCGCACGTGGCGCAGGGTTTCCAACCGCCGGGCGACACGCAGCATCCGCAGCTCGGTTTCCACATCAAGGCCAT